>CAZUYY010000172.1:0-5910 GCA_964624935.1 uncultured Prolixibacteraceae bacterium | reverse complement strand
GATATACTGGTTAAATTTATACTTCTTAAGACTATTGATATAATTTTTACGGAGAAGCAGACGTTTTATAGCCTGAAAGGCTGAGCCCCCCACCCCCTAACCCCCTCCCCCAAGAGGGAGGGGGAATTAAATCTTTTTTTGAGGGGCCAGGAAAAGAGAGTAACAGCGTGAAAGAAGTTGGACAAGCGGACAAGCTGACGATATAAACGCTATAAAAAGTGACAGAGCAACAGATTCAGATTAGGAATTCTTCTTTGTGATCTTGGTGCATTCTTTGTGAACTTTGTGGTTAAACAATTAAATGATCTTATACATGGCCATCACCTTAAAAAATGAATTAGTCCTGAGTTCATTAATCTAATTGTATTAATTTTGTACAAAATAATTTATCCGAAAATGATCCGCCTGAAAATTGTTTTTTTATGTCTTTCTTTTTTACTGCTCTGTGCAGAAGGGAATGCCCAGTCTTCAAGGATCGATACGTTGCCTCCAGCGGCAGGTAGTGGCCATGGGTACAATTTGCTTCCTTTTGGATACAATTCACTTCCTTTGCATCAATTGCATGTTGGTGTGCAGGTGGGTACCCAATTCACTTCCACTTCCGGTTACGGGTCGGGATTAAGCACTTTTCTTTCCCCTACCCTGTCCTATCGTGTGAGCAATAGGTTCACTTTAAGCGGAGGCATCAGTGTTGTTAATACTACTCTTTATGGCGTAAAACCATTTTATTCATTTGCGGAAGAAAAATCAATGCCAGGGTTCAGTGGAAATATAACACAGACGACGCTTTGGGTATCCGGGCAATACCTGTTGACCGATCGTGTGACGCTTACCGGAACTATTTTTAAAACAGTGGATGTTCTTGGACAAAAACCAGGGAGTTATCCTTTCTATAACAACAATCCCCAGGGAGGGTATCTCAATATAGGTTATAAGGTCAGCGACCATATGCAGATTCAAGCCGGATTTGGTTATACACAGGGGCAACGAGGATATTCATACGATCCTTATAATCCGGTTTTTGGTACTTCGAATTCAAATCCTTTCTTTAGCAGGTAATTTCTGGTAGTTGGCAGTCCACATTTGGCAGGGCGACCGCAAGGGTCGCCCGTACATTTTCAGTAATTGATAGTCAGCAGCCTTTTTGGTCTTAAATTGTTCCTCTGAACAAGGAATAAAAGCTGTACAAATAAAGTAAGACCTTCACCAACAGCACCATAGTGGCAATTAGATTTAAACCTGTCGCTAACAAATTCTGTTAAATTTTTATTTTTAAGTGTATCTTTGTCCATATAATTCTAAAATGACATGTTAACTAAGGATAATGTAATAAAAACAATTGCAAAGCTTCCTGACAATTTTGGGTTGGATGAATTGATTGATAAACTGATATTTATTGATAAAGTCGAAAAAGGTTTAGACCAATCTATAAAAAATCAAACTATTTCTGAAACCCAGGCAAAGAAGAAACTTGCTAAATGGTTAAAATAAATTGGACCAGGTTTACATTACAAGATCTTAACGAAATTGCGGAGTTCATTTCAAAAGATTCATTTCGTTATGCCCAAATGACTGTCAAGTATTTATTTGAATCCCCTTCACTTCTAAAAAGTCATCCTAAAGCTGGAAGAATTGTCCCTGAATTTAATGAACCGAATCTACGTGAGTTAATTCGTGGAAGCTATCGAATCGTATATCGCATTGTTGCTAAAGATAGAGCTGATATATTGACAGTTCACCATTCATCAAGATTATTTAAAAATTCTCTACTCCTTAAAAAATAATTCTAATAGTAAAGTCAAGTAAAACCAGTCTTGCGATTACCGGCGGAGCGAAATTCCCTTGGGTGGCCGACTATGCGTCAATTTTTATGAAACCATTAATCATCATTCTTTATTTACTTTTTTGTTTGGGCAATGGACGGATCCTCTCCCATTCGAAAAAGTTTATTTACGAGGTTCAATATTACAGTAATGAACTTAATATTACCACGAATGAAATCATCTCCCTGAATATTACCGGGAACCTGTGGAAGCGATCTTCGGAACAACAAGAAGCAATCTGGCAGTATAACACAAAACCAAATACTGAACTTTCATTCAAAAACCAATTTTCTCTTGGATGGTTAACAAGGGACACGACCGGGATCATTGAAAATGACAAGAAATTCTGGATGCACCCTCCAAGACATAATCAATATCTGTTGACAGAGATATCTCCATTCCCGGATTTCAGAAAAAATTGTGAAGTCGGGGATCACTATTCTTCAATCACTTATCTTGGATCCGGATTGGGACCATGGGAAGGCAAGAAAGTAAAATGCACTTATTCAATTGAGAATTTTGATGAAAGAAATGAAGATTCAGTTTGGACAATAAAAGCTATTTCTGAAACCGAAGGAACGACTAATAATTGCGAATTCATTTTCAGCAATAAGAAAGGCTTTACTTCAATGTCATACTTGTTTTTTAACGGAGATCGTATGACGATGAAACTTAAGAAATGAGCGTGCGTTGAGAAGTTTTTCTTTACCGCAAAGACACAAAGACGCTAAAAAGCGCTAAGGAGTAATCATTGAAATTGATTTTTTTGCGTATTTTTGGGTTGGCGGGATAATTTAAAATGTTAAGTAAGGGATTCAATTATGAAAAAAAACGATGATATTGAACCGGTTGAAGTTTTTGCAGGATCGATATGGGCAGCAGAGATGGTTAAGAGTCTTTTGGAAAATGCGGAGATTGAGACATTTCTGATTGATGAAAATACGGGGACATTGGCTCCATGGTATACTTCGCCTGGCGGAGCAGGGTCTGTAAAAGTTGTTGTTTCGAGCCTTGATTATGAAGAAGCAAGATCAATTGTTAAGGAATATGAGGATAATATCCGAACGAGTGAATAATAAAATTAAGGGGCGACCGCAAGGGTCGCCCGTATATTTTCAGCAGTCGGTAGGTGGCAGGTTACTTAACGTTATAAGTGTAAACAATAGGAAAAATGAAAAAAATAATCATAGTTGCCGGTGGGACAGGCAATCTTGGTGAAAGAATTATTAATGCTTTACTTGACAGAGACGCGGAAGTGCATGCGCTTGTTCGCTCTGGCAGTGATCCTAACAAGACAGAGAAGCTTGAGAGGCTTGGGGTGAAAGTGTTCAGGGTTAACATGTCAAGTGTCGAGGAAGTATCTACAGCCTGCATGGGCGCTTCATGTGTAGTGTCTGCATTGGCAGGGCTGCGCGATGTGATCATAGACATCCAGAAGACATAGCTGGATGCTGCAGTTGTGGCAGGTGTGCCACGAATTATACCTTCGGATTATTCATTAGACTTTACAAAATTTTCACTTGGTGAGAATCGTAATCTGGATCTGAGGCGTGAATTTCATGGATATCTTGATAAGACTTCCATTTCAGCTACAACAATTTTCAATGGCGCATTTGCCCATTTGTTGACTGATCAAAGGCCGCTTATTCTTTTCAAACAGAAACGTGTGCTTAATTGGGGTGATGCTGACCACCGGATGGGATTTACCACAATTGAGGATACTGCTACATTCACAGCAAATGCGGCTCTTGGCCAAGCCCCTCCCCGGTATTTCCATAGCATGACGGCTATGGAACTCTACCTTCCGTCACCCTGCTCGCGGATCTTTCTTCAACGGCATCTTCGCCATCTTCTGCACCTCCATGCTGGGAAATCCGAATTCCTCCACTATCTTTCCTAAAACAAGATAGATCCCGTCGCCGCGGAAGGGATAATTCTTCACAGAATCAGGAAAATGAACAGAATCAAAAAAATGTCCCGAAATATCTATGAATGTTCCGAAATGCATCCATTCATGTTTCACCGTTCTCACATATTTAATCGTCACAAGCTGTCCCAGCATCCTTACTTTCTTACCCAGAAAACCGATCATATCCTTTGCCATGATCTCTCCGCGGAAAGAAGTTTCGAGCAGGTCGAAATAGGTATGCTTGACCGGAAACCCAAGCAGTTCAACCTCATCATAAACATCTTCCACTGTACTTTGCTCAAGAGTAGGTAATTCGTATTTTTTGGGTGGTGAATAGAAAAGAACAGGATTTACGATTGAGCCTCCGGTTGTTGATTGACGGTTGCTAGCCCGTACCGGTGATCTCGAAGGGTCAGCTCTTTTGCCTTGTAACAGGTGTGCTTCCCAGAGAAGCTGGGCTTTGGTTTTACCGGTAAAACGAAATGCCCCGATCCGGATAAGAATGATCATTTGTTCAAGGGGTGTTCCTGTTCTGATGATAAAATCTTCCAGACCTATGTAATCGCCATTTACCTTTCGTTCCTCGCTGATCCTTTTGGCCACTGAATTCTCGAGGTTTGCAACATGAACAAACCCGACATAAATATCCTTGCCGGTGATGCTTGTTTTATAGTCGCCCCGGTTGACACAGGGAAGATGAAGGATGGCGCCACAGTTGCGGGCTTCATTAAAGTAAACCCACGAACTGTAAAATCCGCCGAAATTGTTGATCACGCCGGTCATGAACTCCAATGGATAATGGGCCTTCAGGTAGAGGCTCTGGTAGCTCTCCACGGCATAGGATGCTGAGTGAGCCTTGGAGAAGGAATACCCCGCAAAGGATTCGATTTGCCTCCAGATCTCCTTTGTAACTTCTTCCGGATAACCAAAATTCCGGCAATTTTCAAAGAATTTGTCGACGATCCTTTGCAGTTCTTTTTTTGAACGGTATTTCCCGCTCATGGCCCTGCGCAACACATCGGCATCGGCAAGGTCAAGTCCGGCATAATGATGACAAACCTTCAGCACATCTTCCTGGTACACCATAACGCCATAGGTTTCCTTCAACTGCTCTTCCATCACAGGATGCAGATATTTGAATTCCCCTGGATGATGAAAACGGTAAATATACTCGCGCATCATGCCCGACCGGGCCACACCCGGGCGGATGATGGAACTGGCAGCAACCAGGCTGCGGTAATTATCACATTGCAACTTTTTCAATAATCCGCGCATGGCAGGACTTTCCACATAAAAACAGCCAATAGTCTCCCCTGTTCTGAGAAGATATTTCACCTTTTCATCTTTTTTAAATTCCTGTACCTGGTGAGCATCCACATTCACTGCACAGTTCTTAAGGATAATCTCAGCAGTTTCCTTGATGTGCCCTATGCCCCGCTGGCTAAGGATATCCAGCTTCTCAAACCCAATGTCTTCCGCCACATACATATCCCATTGTGTGGTTGGAAAACCTTTTGGAGGCATATCCAGGGCAGTGTAACAAGTGATCGGTTCATCTGAGATCAGCACTCCTCCGGCATGGATGCTGCGAACGTTCGGAAAATCAACCATCATTGCCCCGAGTTCAGCAATCCTGCGGGTAATTTCATTCTTATGGACTTCCTTATCAGGATATTTCAGCAGATCGTCCATCTCCCCTTTTGGAAGCCCATGCACCTTTCCGAGTTCCCTGTAAATCGAGTTACCTTTAAACGTAGACATTGCGCCCAGCAAGGCGGTATGTTTGTGGCCATAGCGTTTGAAGATATAATCCAGCACCTCATCCCTTTCCTTCCATGAATAATCGATATCAAAATCCGGAGGAGAGGTCCGTTTTGGGTTAATAAAGCGTTCGAAGTAAAGATCCAGTTCAATGGGATCCACGTCTGTGATCTTCAGACAATAGGCCACAATACTGTTGGCACCGCTGCCACGGCCCACATGGTAAAATCCCCGCGACATGGAATAGCGGATAATATCCCAGGTGATGAGGAAATAGGATGAAAAACCCATCTTATCAATGATCTCCAGTTCATGTCTCACCCGTTTTGCTGCTTCCCGGTTGTTCCTGCCATAACGATAAACTAATCCGTCACTGGCAAGCTTCTCAAGAAGGGTCTTGTCATCATAAGGATTCCC
>CAZUYY010000171.1:3659-5970 GCA_964624935.1 uncultured Prolixibacteraceae bacterium | reverse complement strand
TGGAAAAATCAAGAAGTTCATTGCAATATTGGTTTATAAGACTCAGGTATGCTTATTTATTACCTCAATTTTACAGGAAATATGATGGTTATGGGGGGAATATGCATACCCTGACACTTGGGATCGGATGTTTTCAAAGAAGAATTAAACGAATATATTAATTCAAGGGAAAGTGCCTCACCGTGTCCCGGGCAATTCCATCGAAAGAATGAAGAGGAAAAAAGTAAAATCTCCGGGTTTTCCTATGGTTTATCGAACACATCTCTATTGGTGTCGTTACTCTATCGGTTTGGGAGTAAAAAATAACAGGCGCTGATAGTTGCCTGAAGATTATTTAATTTCCCAGGTATCACCCGAATTCAGCAGATCATCCACGCATTTGATTTTCGAAGTATCCTTGGCAACTCTAATTTGTTCCTGTACAAGATCATCATAGGTAGGGAACATGGCAGAGCGGATCACCCCGAACACCATAGGGAAAGGAGGGGCCAGTTTTGCCAGCATGGTGTGAATACCCGGATCCTGATCATATTGATCATGGATCAGGATATGGTCGATAGAGACTCCTTTTTTTCCAATTTCGACTACTTCAAGTCGGGTACCATTCAGCCGCAACCCTTTTTTCATGTCTTTCCCAAACAACATGGGCTCGCCATTCTTTAGCACCAGCATGTTCTCATCTTTGGCTTCTTTCCCGATCACACCTGCATGGGCTTTATCGGCAAAAATGATGCAGTTCTGCATAATCTCAATGATGGAAGTGCCGTCGTGCTTTGCAGCTTCAAACATGCATTCTGTCATCAGATTGATGTTATTGTCAGGAACTCTGGCAAAAAAAGTTCCCTGGGCGCCCATCACGAGTTCGCCGATATTGAATGGATGCTCTATGGTTCCCTGGGGTGAGGTCTTGGTCACTTTTCCCATGGGTGTTGTCGGTGAATATTGTCCTTTTGTCAGTCCATAGATCTGGTTATTGAACAAAAGGATATTTACATCAACGTTACGACGAATGATATGGATAAAGTGATTGCCGCCAATAGCGAGTGAGTCTCCGTCGCCGGTGGCGATCCAGGTACTGAGTTTCGGGTTTGCGATCTTGACGCCGGTTCCGATTGCAGCAGCACGTCCGTGAATCCCATGGATCCCGTATGTGTTCACATAATAGGGAAAACGGGATGAACAACCGATACCGGATACCATACAGAAATTTTCTTTCCGGTAACCGATCTTTGGGAAAACACGTTCTACTGCACTAAGAATAGCATGAGCTCCGCATCCGGGGCACCATTTTACCATCTGATCGCTTTCAAAATCGAGTTTTGTCAGTGGAACGTTCGAACGTTCAATGGTCATATTAACAAAATCATCCATTTTATTTCTCCTCTAACAATTGATTAAACTTATCTTTTAATTCTTTGATCATGAAAGGCAATCCCTGAACCTTGTTAAACTGGTAATAATCATGGTTGGGATGCTTCATTCGCAGGTAATTAACAAATTGTCCACTGTTAAGTTCACACACCAGGATCCGTTTGAATCCGGAGAATACTTCTTCCGTATTTTTCGGCAATGGCATAATGTGATGGAAATGTGCATGACTTACTTTTTTCCCTTCTTCCTGTATTTGCTTTACGGCTGAATGAACGGCGCCAAAAGTACCTCCCCAGCTTACCACGAGCAGGTCGCCGGAAGGATCGCCATCTATCTCCTGCAGAGGAATGAAATCTACGACCTTTTCAACTTTCGCATTCCGGTAATCCACCATCTTCTGGTGATTTAACGGATCGGTAGAGACCGTCCCGATAATATCCTCTTTTTCCAGACCTCCTATCCGGTGACGTAATCCTTCAGTTCCCGGAATAGCCCATTTACGAACCAGGGTCTTAGGGTCTCTGCGGTAAGGTTTAAAATCCGGGTCATTGGCTTCGGCAATGGGAGGATTGATGGCAGGCATGTCGGCCATTTTCGGGATTCTGAATAACGCTGAACCGAATCCAAGGTACCCGTCTGTAAGAAGGATACAGGGCGTCATGTGTTCCATGGAAAGTTTTGCAGCCTCATAAGCATAATAAAAACAATTCTCTGAAGTCGAAGCTGCAATCACGATCACAGGACATTCGCCATTCCTTCCGAACAATGCCTGGTAAAGATCCGATTGCTCTGATTTGGTCGGCAATCCGGTAGAGGGACCACCCCGTTGTACATCAACTATTACTAACGGAAGTTCGGTCATGACTGCCAGTCCGATAGCCTCACTCTTCAGAGACAAGCCTGGCCCGGAAGTGGAAGTGCATGCCAGTGAGCCGGTATA
>CAZUYY010000171.1:0-3649 GCA_964624935.1 uncultured Prolixibacteraceae bacterium | reverse complement strand
GGCCCCGATAGCGGAACAGATACCGGCAATCTCATCTTCAGCCTGGAAAACTTTTGCCCCCAGTGATTTATGCTTTGAAAGTTCCATCAGGATCTCTGTCGCAGGAGTGATGGGATAGGAACCAAGGAATAGCGGACGTCCTGATTTTTCTGAAGCAGCAAGTAATCCCCATGCAGTAGCAATATTGCCGGTAATATTGCGGTATCGCCCTTTCTGCATTTTTGCGGGCGATACATGGATAACCGATTCAATGGCTTCAATGGTATCGGCATAGTTATATCCCGCCTGAAGTGCTACCCTGTTTATTTCGATGAGTTCCGGCTTTTTCTTGAATCTTTTCTCAAAATACTGGAAAGAATATTTCAGGTCACGGTTGAAAATAAAATACAATATTCCAAGGGCGAACATGTTCTTGCAACGTTCCGCCGTTTTATTATCGACTCCCTTGTCCTTCAGACTTTCTTTGGTGAGCGTGATCATAGGAGCTTTGATCACATTGTAACTGTCGAGGGAATGATCCTTAAGCGGATCCTGCTTAAATCCTGCCTTTTCTATTGACTTATCATCAAAAGCATCCGTGTCAACAACAATGGTAGCTCCTTTTTTTAACCATTTGAGGTTTGACTTTAAAGAAGCAGGATTCATGGCAACAAGGACATCCACCATATCGCCGGTGGTAAAAATCCTGGAACTTCCCATATGCATCTGGAATCCTGAAACTCCTGCTATGGTGTTCTGCGGGGCGCGGATCTCTGCGGGAAAATCAGGGAATGTGGCAAGATCATTTCCTGCCAGTTCAGCTACCTCCGAGAATATATCGCCAACCAATTGCATCCCGTCGCCGGAATCGCCAACAAACTTAACAACTACCGATTCTTCCTCAACAACATTTCTTTTTTGCTTAGCCATAATGACAACTGTTTTTTAGAGGTGCAAAGGTAGTAATTTCGATGGGACGGTTAGAATGTGGAGAGGTTTTTTTATTGGGTATTGGGTATTGGGTACTGGGTTTTAGGTTTTGTAAAAAATTGTATCTTTGCACATCGAAAGAAATTTATTAACCCTGCCTGCCTCGTGCAGACAATTAAATCAACTCAATCATGGCTTATGTAATTAATGAAGATTGCACTGCTTGCGGAACATGCATCGACGAATGTCCCGTTGAAGCGATCTCTGAAGGCGACATCTACAAAATTAATCCTGAAGTTTGCACAGATTGCGGAGCATGTGCAGATGTGTGTCCGGTTGAAGCAATTCACCCGGCATAACGCTTCGGTCCTTCTAAAGAACAAAAAAGCTGCCCTGGGATAAGGTAGCTTTTTTTATAGCTCTTTGTATTTGAGTAACTGAAAACGTTCTCCGTCAAAAACCCCATACGTGAAATGTGTCAGCCAGTCACCCAGTGTGATCTGCCTGGAATTCTCAGAAAGTGCCATATCTGTCGGAAAATGAAAATGTCCATAAACAAAATAGCTGACTTCAGGATGTGATTCCAGGATGTTTTTTGAATGCACCGATAACCTGGATCCGATAAATCCTTTATCCCGCTCGGTCTTTTCTTCTTTAATCAGGCTTGCAAAACGGCTCTGCCTCGACCAGAATAACGCGATACGGATCCCCAGATCGGGATGTATCCATCGGAATAACCATTGATTAACCCGGTTCTGAAACACCTTTTTAAGGAATTTATATCCGTGATCGCCAGGCCCTAAACCATCGCCATGTGCCAGGTAAAAAACTTTCCCGTTATATTCTTTGAATTCAGGGTCCCGGTGGATTTGGATATCAATCTCTGTGCTTAAGTAATCAAAAGCCCACATATCATGGTTCCCCCTGAAAAGATGAATTTTTATCCCCGAATCGGCGATCTCGGCAAGTTTTCCCAGCAATCGGACATATCCGCGTGGGATCACCGTTTTGTATTCAAACCAAAAATCGAAAAGATCGCCCATCAGGTAAATCTCTGAAGCATCTTTTCTGACAGTTTCAAGCCACCCTGTAAACAGATTCTCCCGTTCCAGGCTTCCTTTCCTGTCTGGAATGCCAAAATGAAAATCAGATGCGAAATAGACCTTATTTTGCATTTTTTAAATGATTTAAAAATAAGTTTACCCTTGCCAGGTGAAAAAGAACATGCTTGTTTTTAGGATAGAGATTGAACAGGCTTGTCAGTTTCAGATAATAAGGCAGGTCTTCTTCCATAGTCAATACCGGCTTTGGCCCGAAAGCAAAATTCAGGACGATGAGAGAAGCTAATGACATGGGGTGCCGGTCAATGAATTCCTTTTCAAGTTTTCTCTGATCCTCTGATACCCTTGAAAATAATGAATCAGCCGTCATGCTGAACCGGAGAAAATCGTCAGCCCCCTCATGCATAAGAAGAACTTTCTTTATGGAATCAATACGGTCTTTATTTCTTATAGTGGCATGGAAAAAAGTTTGCAGCAGTTGAGAATACGATGATCCTGACAATTGAAGATCACTGATTGGCCCCGTAATGTCTCCTGTGATATGAAGATCTTCTCCTTTTTTCATAACAAGCGTCAACCGTTTCCCTGAAGGGAATATCAGCAGGTAAAATCCCGGCTGTTCAATTTCATGGGAAAAAGTGATCTTCCCGTTATCGATCCTGGCAGAATCGAGGGGAATTGTTTCCTTCACACCAAGTTCACAAAGCAAAATCTTTTCACTCCGGGAATTTGAAAACTCACACCGGATTGAAAAGCTATTCGGCTTCACTTCCCGTTTACAGGAAACCACAATGAAAATAATAACAAGAATAAAATACCCGGCTTTCATTCTCCAAAAGTAATAAATTTGGAATTAGGTGTTGGGTATTGGGAGTTAGGTATTGGGTATTGAGCAATTGACAATTGATAATTATTTTGCCATTTTGCTATCTTGCCATTTTGCCATTTTTTAACTCACCAGTTCACCAGTTCACCACTTAGTTTTTAATACATCGGACGGAGAATGCATTTGACCTGCTGCTTGGATAAAAAGACACGCTGGGGTCGAAGGAGTTCATCCCATGTGCCCACGCTTTTGTCAGGCCATAAGCATTGGAGGACCAGATAAAGGTGGCAAAGTTGCTGAAATCCCATGTCATATTGTCAAACCGGCCCCCCATCAACAATGCATTAAAACCCGAGAAGCCGGTTGCTTTCAGAGGACTACCGGCAAACCCATTGTTGGTATAGAAATTGAACAGGATGGCCCACTCAGTTTCTTTAGGAATATGCCAGGCGGGTGGGCATAATCCCTGGATGCCTGCCACGTCACTATACTGCATCATTTCATCCCACTGATAAAGTCCTCCCTGTGAAGAACAATTTGCTGCAACATCGTTAAAACAATACTTCTCCACCACACAATTATCACGCTGCATCGCGGAGGATGGAATCGTGTTCCCGAAGTTCAGGTTGGCAGCCAGCCAGCACTGGGTTCCCAGCAGAATCGTTGGATATTGTGTATTATCTCTGACATCGGTCAGAAGATTATCACAGGTAAACACAGAGGCTCCAAGGACAGAAATATTCTGCGAAGCTGTGCTGGTACAACCATAGTTATTTGTGTAAGAATAAACGATGGGGTGGTTTCCAACGCCTGCGAGGGAAGGATAGAAAATCCCTGCATTTACTCCTGTCCC
>CAZUYY010000170.1:0-6024 GCA_964624935.1 uncultured Prolixibacteraceae bacterium | reverse complement strand
TCAGCATAAATTGTAAGAAGCTCCTCTCTGTCGTACCAGTTCTCTAAAAAAATCGTTAAGTATTTCACTTGGTGTTTTTCCTTTGGTCCACCTTGGGTCATTAGTAACCATAAGTTGAAGAACCTTTCCGATAACCGGTAAATATTATCCTTCCTGATCCCCTG
Organism: uncultured Prolixibacteraceae bacterium; assembly: GCA_964624935.1. GTDB lineage: Bacteria > Bacteroidota > Bacteroidia > Bacteroidales > FEN-979 > FEN-979. The sequence goes on along the minus strand of CAZUYY010000170.1, from coordinate 5,860 downwards.
AATTTTCTCAACGATTTCGTCCTTTACCAATTGGCTTAATTGCGCCGATAATATATTGCTTTCCATCTTACAGGCCTCTTTTAGTTCCTTCACCTTTACAGCATCCCAAAAAAATGACAGCTCAAGAACAATTTTCCGTTGAGCCGGTGAAAGGCTATTTAATCTTTCCTGGTACAGTGGTGTTGCCCGATCGATAATGTACCGTAAATATTCAAATCCATTTTGACCCGGCCGATCGATAAGGATTTCTAAGAAATGCAATAACGTTCTCGGCATTCCATCGGTGAGAATTCTTATGGCATTAAGTTTTCCCGGATGATTTTGAATGATATTATCAATATCCTGAATCCCGAAAATGTCATCCCAATATTTTAAAAGTTCTATCATTTCGGCCTGTGAAAGGCTTTCCAACCTTATAATCCTAAAGAATTCATAGAAGGGGTTATCGTATTTCCAGTAATGTTCGCCCATCCTGGTACTACTTCCAATTATCCGGATATCTTTATGATTCATCAATATCCCACGTAATAAATGGGCATCATCGCCAATGTTTTCGAATATCCGGTCGATATTGTCAAGAAGCAATATTATTTTTAAGTTTTGAGCTTTAAGCGCTTTTTGAATATTCATGTACAGAGCTTCTGAATATTCAGATTCATCTTTGAAGTCCTGATATTTCGGTTCTTCAACATCAAAACCCCTTTGCTTCATCTCATTAATGACCATTGACCAAAGATCAAATAAGCGGTAAACGCCTGCCTGTTCTTCACTAAGGGTAATAGGAATTAAACGATTATTTAAAGTGCTATCTGTTCTAACCTCGGCTTCAATTCTTCTTAACAAGGTAGATTTTCCACTTCCCCGGCGTCCGATGATGATGAAATGCTGGATTGAACCAGTCATATCATCTCCTTTTATCTCAGATATTATTTTTTCAAATTCCTTCTTCCGAACGATAAAATGTCCTTTAATTTCATCATCCGACAAATTAGCAGATTGATAATAATGGACCGATCTGTTCAATGATTCTTTTCCCATACTCCTATTTCGTTAAAATATTGGATGTTGCAATTTCCACCACTCCTGCAAAATTGGTGACAAGAAGCGGTAATTCTGTTTATCTTCGATTATATAACCATCTCGTTCTAACATCTTTATTATAGACATGAATTTGTCCTGAAGCTTGAATTTAATCGCACTATTATAAAGCTCCTGAACGGAAATTTTATTGGTGTGGGCACATTTTGTCAATACGTATAAACAGTACTGATATATGTTTTTGGGATTATACCTCCTTAAACGGGTGTCCCAATCTGATAAATATTCATTTTGTTTAATGATACCAGCAAATGCTTTATCCACATCATCCGATTGAAGAAGGGGTCTTGTTTCCATAAAAAGGATATCGTCACATCCTGCAATCATAAGCTGAATGTAATACGGCAAAAGGTGATTAATCTTCAAGATAAGATATTTAAGGGTTTTATCGTCAATCTTCATTGTAGCACCCCGGGTAAGTTGTTCAATGAAAAGAATTGCCTCGTTTTCATTTAACGAATTAACTCTTAAGGGATATAAATCATTGATAAGATGAAGCCTGTCAAGAGATTCCACGATCTGATGCAACCCAATTGAGCCAGCTAAAACAAGGATGCAATTACAAAAGTTCTTATCCTGGCGAATCGAACGTATTGTATGCAAAGTATCAACTGCTTCCTCTATGCCTTCGTTCTTTTTGATCGAAGAAATTACTTCCGGAAATTCATCAAGAAACAAAACCACTCTATGGTCAATGTTTTTTAATTCCTTAATGAGTGCAAGTAATTCATCTTTAAAGTTGATTTCCCTTTTGCTTACTTTTACTTTCCCATCCATACTAATTTCATCAATCCCCCGACCTTTTAACCAGGTAGTAAACTTCTCTTTACTTTTTGAAAGAGTGCCCAATTGATCGACAAGTATATCAAAAAGCTTCTTAAAAAACTGTGATTGCGTTTTTATTCCCTCAATATTTTCGTAGTGACAATGCCAATCAGGATCGCTTGTCTTTTGAATATTAATCATAATGGATGTTTTCCCTACCCTTCTAGGAGCAATGAACAGAATGTGACTTCCTTTGTTCACTTCCCTCCAGAATTCATCATTAATATATTGACGATGAAAATATTTATCATCTTCTGCAGGGGGGCCTGTAATTGTATCCGGATGAATCCAAATTGTTTCTTCACTCATGACAATAAATTTTTTGGCAAAGATACTTAACAAAAATTTTATTGTCAAGTAATGGTGACAAAATTTTTATTGTCACCTAAAAAATAACCTGAGAAAAGTTTGTTAGAAATATTGTGGTCCTAAGGGACGAAAGGGTTTGGATGTCATATCATGTCTATAAATATTTTGTCCCTATGGGACACGGATGATATCACCCGGATCATTCTCTCTGGTTTTTTTGAATAATCGAATATCGATCACCGATTTTTGAAGTCAGAACGAAATTAAGAATGGCAAAAATCGTCACGCATGATGTGGAAATATTTTGTGAACTGATGACGTGGTGAAAGTGTGAAGTGTGAAGTGTGAAGTGTGACAGCCCCTCCCCCGACCCCTCCCCATTCGGGGCGGGGAGACCCAACCCTAAACCGGAAAATAGTGTACCAAAGAACCCCACCCCCGACCCCTCCCCCAAGAGGGAGGGGAGTTTCGTGACGTGTGAGGCGGAAAAAATGGCAAAATTGTAAAATGGCAAGATGGCAATAGAATATAATACCGCTCCGCTGGAGCGGGTAAAAATTAAACTCTCATTTATAGCTACGAAAATATCGCTCCGATGGAGCGGATGAATATTAAACCTTCATTTGCAGATGATACAGGCGTCTTGTAATTGATAATCCTCCAGAAATGTTTGAAGATTAACTTCCGAGGCGTAGGAGATGATCCTTTTGAGGCTATTCTCAAAATGTTCCAGATAAATAGTGTCGTCTTTCATGTCTGAAAAATGATCTTCAGATCAGCTTCAATATAATTCCGCAGCTTTCGGTTTTTGATAGCTCCATCTGAAACAAGGTCAACTTTAACTCCTAATAATTCGGATAAATTCCGCTCTATATGAACCAACTGAAGTAAGGAAATGGAAGATCTCAGATTAATTAAAATATCAAGATCACTGTCCGGCCTGTTTTCATTCCTTGCATAAGACCCAAATATACCTATCTTAACAGGATTAAACGGTTTGAGAGTATCAATGATGGTTTGATATTTATCTGAATCGAGCATTCGTTGAATTCTTTTAAGCAAAAATAATAATAATAACTGGTGAATTGGTGAACTGGTGACAGAGTGATGTGGTGAACTGGTGACAGAGTGATGTGGTGAACTGGTGAGTAAAAAAAGTGGTGAAGGGTGACGTGCGAAGTGTGAAGTGCGCAGTGCGAAGTGTGAAGTGTGGAGAAATTTTTACCTTTGTGGTAATTAATGGGATTACAATGCTTTCACTTGAGATTATATTGAAATGAACGATACGACTGAGAATACTGAGAAGAAATTTAAACGTACGCTTGTTACTTCGGCGCTGCCTTATGCTAATGGGCCGCTGCATATCGGGCATCTGGCGGGGGTTTATATTCCGGCAGATATTTATGTTCGTTTTTTGCGGATGAACAAGGAGGATGTGATCTTTATCGGCGGGTCGGACGAGCATGGTGTTCCTATTACCATCAAGGCATTGCAGGAGGGAGTTTCGCCTCAGGAGATCGTGGACCGTTATCATGAGATCATTAAAAAATCATTCGCAGAATTTGGCATTTCTTTCGATATTTATTCGAGGACATCAAACAAGATACACCACGAGACTGCATCTGAATTTTTCCGTAAGCTTTATGATGCAGGTCAGTTCATTGAAAAGGTGAGCCAGCAATATTATGATGAGGAGACAGGGCAGTTCCTGGCAGACAGGTACATTACCGGAACCTGTCCTTACTGCGGCTATGAGAAGGCTTATGGCGACCAGTGCGAGAAATGCGGCTCGTCGCTGAATGCCACCGACCTCATTAATCCCATATCTGTACTGAGCGGAAACAAGCCCGTGCTGAGGGATACGAAGCACTGGTTCCTGCCGCTTGACGAGTATGAGCCGTGGCTGAAAGAGTGGATCCTGGAAGGGCACAAGGATGACTGGAAGACCAATGTTTACGGGCAGTGCAAGTCGTGGCTCGACCAGGGACTGCAGCCGCGTGCCGTGACCCGCGACCTGAACTGGGGAGTGAAAGTGCCGGTGAAAGGCGCCGAGGGCAAGGTGCTGTATGTGTGGTTTGACGCACCCATCGGCTACATCTCGGCAACGAAGGAGCTGACACCTGACTGGGAGAAATACTGGAAGGACCCGCAGACGCGGATGATCCATTTTATCGGGAAAGACAACATTGTGTTTCATTGCATCATCTTCCCGGCGATGCTGAAGGCGGAAGGTACCTATATCCTGCCCGATAATGTTCCTGCTTTCGAGTTTCTGAACCTGGAGGGAGACAAGATCTCGACTTCGCGCAACTGGGCTGTATGGCTTCACGAGTACCTTATTGATTTCCCCGGAAAGCAGGATGTGCTGCGGTATGTGCTTACCAGCAATGCCCCCGAGGCCAAGGACAATGATTTTACATGGAAGGACTTCCAGGCGAAGAACAACAATGAGCTGGTGGCCATCCTTGGCAACTTTGTGAACCGCACGATGGTGCTGACGCATAAGTACTTTGACGGGATCGTTCCCGGGAAGGGAATTCTGACTGAGAGCGATATGGAGGCACTGGATGGCATGGCAGCTTTTCCGGAGAGGATTGCCGGGAGCCTTCGGAGTTTCAGGTTCAGGGAAGCGCTTTCCGAGTTTATGAACCTTGCACGGCTTGGGAATAAATACCTTACGGACAATGAGCCGTGGAAGAAATTCCCGGGGGATGTTGAGCGTACGGGGACCATCCTTAATATCTCGCTGCAGATCTGTGCACAGCTATCTATCGTGGGCGAGCCGTTCCTTCCCTTCTCGTGTGAAAAGATCCGGAAGATGCTTAACCTCCCGGCGCTTAGCTGGGATGATGCAACACGTCTTGACTGGCTTGCCGCGGGAGAGACGCTAAACAAGCCGGATTATGTGTTCGAGAAGATTGACGATGCACAGATCGAGGCCCAGATCAAACGGTTGTATGAAACGAAAATGAGCAATGAAGCTGCCGCCGCAGAGGCCGTGGCAGAGATCCCGGTGAAACCTGCGAAGCCGGAGGTGAGCTATGAAGATTTCTCGAAGATGGATATCCGGGTGGCGACCGTTCTCGAGGCGGAGAAGATACCGAAGACCACGAAATTAATGAAGCTGAGGGTGGATACCGGGCTTGATCAAAGGACGCTGGTGGCGGGCATTGCGGAGTATTATGAGCCGGACCAGGTAGTTGGGAGGAAGATCTGCATTCTTGCGAATCTTGAGCCGAGGAAGCTGAAGGGAATTGAGTCGAAGGGGATGATACTGATGGCGGAGGATCCGGATGGAAGGTTGTTCTTCGTCTCTCCCGAGAAGGATGCAGCTGACGGAGGTACCATCAAATAGGTTTTTACGTGGTGAACTGGTGAACTGGTGACAGAGTGACGTGGTGACAGAGTGACGTGGTGACGTGGTGACAGAGTGAGGTGGTGAACTGGTGACAGGGTGACGTGGTGATTTTTAAATTCTCTATCTTTGCAGGCTTAAATTTGAAATCGGAAATCGTCTAATCGTGAATTAAATTGGCCCCGTAGTTCAATGGATAGAACGGAAGTTTCCTAAACTTTAAATGCAGGTTCGATTCCTGCCGGGGCTACCAAGTCAAGTGTGAAGTGTAAA
>CAZUYY010000169.1:0-6046 GCA_964624935.1 uncultured Prolixibacteraceae bacterium | reverse complement strand
AAGATGAAACCTCTTTATTGATCGTAAGACAGACCTTCTCAAAACGTTTCATTGAAATACCGGCAGAACTTCACATCGAAAATCTGGATGGAAGAAAGGCTCCGGACCCTTTAACCCCTGCTTTGATCGACGAAGGCCTGAAGACGGCATCCCTTTTTGTTGCCGGAGCGCCTCTTCTTTTTGCAAGGTGGGCAAAAGGATTTCAAAAACATACCAACCAGCTTCCCTTGTTCGATCCGGATGTTTCAAATGAAGCAGGAGGTGATCCTGACATCTTTTATTATCACAGCCACTGGAAACTGGACTCCGATGAAGTATTGGTCATCGATGTTAAGCCTCCCGATTGCGATTCATGGAATTTCCAGTTGGACAACTATTGGATGGAATCACTTGATTACCGTTATTTTCACGTCTGTTTAAACAAAGCGACTGCTGTTACTAATAAAGATGACAGCATCACTGTAGTTGTATCGCACAGTGATCCGGGAGTTCCCAATTGGGTTGAGACTGCCGGTCATATTGAAGGAACGATGTGTTGGCGTTGGTGCCGTCTGAATGAAGGAGAACGACCCGTCACCCCATCCTGCAGGGTAATAAAAACATCGGAGCTGCCCCTACTGATAAATACTCTGAAATAACAAGATTAACTACAAAAGATGAATTCTGAACAAATTACCCGGTCCGAGAATTTTAAAAAACGGCCTCTCTGGTTTTCTCTTTTGAACGCTTCGTGGAATGCTACCTATTTTTTGGGCACAAAGATAAAACTTGACAAGGATGAACTGATAAAAGCGGCCAGAAAGGCAACAGGCCTTGATGACCTGGGAAAAGATTTTTCGGATGAGCCACTTGCAAAGCTTTTACAATCAGTGAATGAAGAAGCAAACCTCCATCCGGTCGGAAGGTTCATTACCCGCCAGCGGTTTATCAGTCTTTTAAATATCCGCCTGCGGGCAGAATATTTTTTTCACCATTACCCGGAGATCCTTGATCAGTCTTTGCTTCCGGCCTGGATCATAGTTGGGTTGCAGCGCACCGGCACCACAAAGCTGCAACGGCTACTGGCTGCTGATCCTGACCACCGAATAATACCCAGTTGGGAGGTCATTAATCCAATCCCGTTTATTCCTGAGAGGAAGGGAGAAGATAAACGAATTGCAATTGCAAAAACTTCTGTGACTGCTGTAAAACTGATGTCACCTGGATTTTTTGCAATTCATCCCATCGATGTATATGAACCGGAAGAGGATATCCTGCTTCTCGATGTAAGCTTTTTAAGCACCACCCCGGAAGCCATGATGAATGTGCCTTCTTATGCAGAATGGCTCGAAAAAACCGATCAATCGGAGGCCTATGCTTATGCAGTGAAACTATTAAAATTCATGCAATGGAAAAAACCGGCCAAACGCTGGGTACTTAAATCGCCTCATCATCTTGAATTTCCCGACCTCATCGAAAAAAACTTTGAAGAAGTTCATTTTCTCTGGCCTCACCGCAGGGTTTATGAATCAATCCCTTCCTTCCTGAGTATGGTGACTTATAATCATATGATCTTTAGTGATGATGTTGACGAAAGAAGGATCGCCGGACATTGGGTCAGAAAGACCGGGTACATGCTGGATAACGCCTTGGATTACCGGTCAAAAAACAAGAATGAATCAAAGTTCACAGACATTTATTATGAAGACCTTATTAAGGATTCAGAGAAGGAACTCTCAAGGATCTATTCTTTGGATGGAGGATTGACACCGGCATTGACCAGACGCTTTGTGGAACATGAAGAGGAACATCCGCACAGGAAATATGGTTCGCACCAGTATTCACTGTCGGATTTTGGATTGACAAAAGAGGATATTGACAAATACACAAGCCGTTACAAGCAATTTATCAAGACCCACTATGATCGATAAAAAACAGGATAAATACGGCAATCCCTTTACTGCTACAATGACCGGGATCAGGGATCTCTTCCGGAAACATGAACCTGCAGGAGAGTTAAAACCGTCCGATCGCCTGGATGGGAAGACTGTGCTTGTTGACGGGGCCAGCTCAGGACTCGGCTTTGCAGTGGCAGCAGAAGTTGCACGAAGGGGAGCAAAAGTGATTATGGCATGCCGCAGTGGCATCCCTGCGAAAGGGGAGAAAGTTAAAAAGCTATCCGGGTCAGACGATGTTCATATGTTATCAGTAGATTATTCTGACCTGGCATCTATCCGCCAGTTGGTATCATCGATTCGTGATCAATTCGGACAAATTGACATTCTTATCTGCAATGCAGGCCTGGTTCCTAAGAAAAGCCGCAAGACACCCCAGGGACTTGAGGAAATGTTCATGGTAAATTATTTGTCAAAGTTCATCATTGTAAATCTTCTGGTAAAGGAAAATTGTTTTCGTTACTCCACTGCCGGCCATCCAAGGATTGTGTTCGTGTCTTCCGAAACGCACCGCAATCCGAGAAAATTTGACTGGGATTCCTTTGGGATTTACAAGAATTACAGCATTAGCAAAAGCCTTGAACTTTACGGATACTATAAACTGCTCCTGACCACTTATGCAGTCGAGTTATCCCGGAGACTTAATAAGGATAAGCTGACTTGTTCTATCTTTGCTCTTTGCCCGGGTCCGGTCAATTCGAATATCGGGAGGGAAGCCCCGAAGATCTTCCTTCCACTGATGAAACTGATCTTTTCAATCTTCTTCAAATCGCCTTCTAAAGCTGCAATCCCGGTTGTTTACCTGGCAGCTTCCCATGACCAGGAGAATAAAGCTTTTGATTACCTCTTCCTGATGAGCCGGAAGGAAGTCAGCGAAAATGCCCTCGACCCTCGGAATGGTGAAAAATTATGGAAGCTTTCCGATCTGTTAGTAACTTCTATTAATGAATAGGTTCCTGCTAAAGAGATAATCCGATTCTTATTGTATTTTTACTGACTGGAAAATCATCGGTTCAGAAAAAATATACGGTGGCACAACTCCTGCTTAATGATGGAACCCGGGTAACAGGAAAGCCCTTTGGGGCTTTACGTTCCGTTTCAGGAGAGGTGGTTTTTAACACGGCCATGACCGGTTATCCCGAAAGTCTGACCGATCCGTCTTACAAAGGCCAGATCCTTGTGCTGACCTATCCGTTGATCGGAAATTACGGGGTTCCTGGAAAAGCAATCAGGGAAAATATTTCAACCAGTTTCGAATCCGACCGTATCCATGTTTCAGGGCTTGTCATTTCAAGTTATACTGCTGAATACAGTCACTGGGATGCGTTAGAGAACCTCTCCGACTGGCTCCTTGAGAATGACGTGCCCGGGATCAGCGGGATTGATACACGTGCTATCGTCAAGCGGCTCCGCGAAGAGGGGACCATGCTCGGGAAACTATACCAGCAGGATGAAAATGAAGTGGACTTTTACGATCCGAACAAGGAAAACCTTGTAGCACTGGTCAGCGTGAAGGAAAAGATGATTTACCCCGGCAATGAAATCCGGATTATCCTTGCCGATTGCGGGGTAAAGAACAACATCATCCGTTGCCTGATGAATACCGGCGTGACCGTGATCCGGGTCCCATGGGATTATGATTTTACCGCGGATGATTACGACGGACTCGTGATCTCCAACGGTCCGGGTGACCCGCAGGTATGCAAGGAAACGATCGGGAATCTTGAAAAAGCCATTGCATCCGGTAAACCCATTTTCGGCATTTGTCTCGGGAATCAGCTCCTCTCCATTGCTGCAGGAGCCACCACCTATAAACTAAAATATGGGCACCGGGGGTATAACCAGCCTGTACTACGCTGCGGTACGATGAAGACTTATATAACCTCCCAGAACCATGGGTTTGCAGTAGATTCCACGAATCTTGGAAAGGATTGGGAACCTTTCTTCATCAACCTGAACGACGGTAGCAATGAAGGAATAAAGCATAAAGAGAGACCTTTTTTCTCGACACAGTTCCACCCGGAAGCTTCCGGCGGACCTACAGATACAAGGTTTCTGTTTGACGATTTCATGGACCTTGTCAAATCTTTCAAAATGAAAAGAATATGACTGAAGGGATCCATAAAGTTCTTATCCTTGGTTCCGGGGCGCTTAAGATCGGCGAGGCCGGCGAGTTTGACTATTCCGGCTCACAGGCATTGAAAGCCCTGAAAGAAGAAGGGATTGAGACGGTACTGATCAATCCGAACATTGCTACTATTCAGACATCGGAAAAGATAGCCGATAAGGTCTATTTTTTGCCTGTCACGCCTTTTTTCACGGAAGAGGTGATCAGAAAAGAAAATCCCGACGGGCTGCTTCTATCTTTTGGCGGACAGACTGCGCTCAACTGCGGAGTGTCTTTATATAAGGCAGGTGTTTTCGAAAAATACCACTTGCAGGTACTGGGAACTCCTGTTGAGACCATCATCAGCACTGAGGACAGGGAACTGTTTTGCAAAAAGCTGGATGAAATACAGGTTTTCACACCGCGGAGTGTGGCAGTAACGGATGCAGAAAGCGCCAGGAAAGCAGCAGAACAGATCGGTTATCCGCTTATCGTAAGGGCTGCTTTTGCACTGGGTGGACAGGGGAGTGGATTCTGCTCAAACGAGAAAGAACTTGATCTTCTGGTTGCCAAAGCATTTTCTTATTCCAGCCAGATACTGGTTGAAGAATCACTGAAAGGCTGGAAAGAGATAGAATACGAGGTTGTGCGCGATCAGTACGACAACTGCATCACAGTTTGCAACATGGAGAATTTCGATCCGCTGGGCATCCATACCGGTGAAAGCATTGTCGTTGCGCCTTCGCAGACCCTTTCCAATCTTGAATATTACAAGCTTCGCGAGTTGTCCATCCGGGTGATCCGCCATCTTGGAGTTGTCGGTGAATGCAATATCCAGTATGCCCTTGACCCTGAGTCGGAAGACTACCGTGTTATCGAGGTGAACGCACGACTGTCAAGGTCTTCAGCCCTTGCCTCCAAGGCAACGGGCTATCCGCTGGCATTTGTAGCTGCCAAACTGGCGTTGGGATATGGGTTGCATGAGCTGAAAAATTCCGTGACCCGCACAACGACGGCCTGCTTCGAGCCGGCCCTCGATTATATCGTCTGCAAGATCCCTCGCTGGGACCTTGGCAAGTTTGTCGGTGTATCAAAGGAACTGGGATCAAGTATGAAAAGCGTGGGAGAGATCATGGCTATCGGGAGGACCTTTGAGGAAGCCATTCAAAAGGGTCTTCGAATGATAGGGCAGGGGATGCATGGCCTGATCGGCAACAAGGAATTACAAGCCAGAGACCTTGAAAATGAGCTTTCCCATCCTACTGATGTCCGGATCTTTTTCATCGCCCAGGCTTTTGCAGAAGGCTATTCCATTGAACGGATCTGGGAATTGACACGGATCGACAAATGGTTCCTTTACAGGTTAAAGAATATATTCGACACAGGACAGAGCCTCGAAAGATACCATAACATCAGGGAAGTCCCCGACGAACTGATCCTTGATGCCAAACGGGCAGGCTTTTCCGACTTCCAACTGGCACGGCTGGTATTCAAATCTGAAGTTAAGAACCCCGAGCCAGATATGCTGAAGATCAGGGAATACCGAAAAGATAGAAATATTATTCCCTATGTCAGGCAGATTGATACACTGGCTGCGGAATATCCGGCACAAACCAACTACCTCTATCTGACATACAGCGGAAGCGAACATGATGTCGATTTTCCGGATGACCGTGGCTCAGTGATTGTGCTTGGCAGCGGTGCATACCGTATAGGCAGCTCCGTCGAGTTTGACTGGTGCAGCGTAAATACCCTGCATGCGGTAAAGGATGCCGGCTACCGATCGATCATGATCAATTACAATCCTGAGACAGTAAGCACGGATTATGACATTTGCGACCGGCTCTATTTTGATGAGCTTTCATTTGAAAGAGTTATGGACATCATCGATCTGGAGGATCCCAAGGGCGTCATCCTCTCGATGGGCGGCCAGATCCCGAATAACCTTGCCATGCGGCTTTACAAGCAGCATGTGCCAGTGCTGGGAACTTCCCCTGTTTCAGTT
>CAZUYY010000168.1:0-6053 GCA_964624935.1 uncultured Prolixibacteraceae bacterium | reverse complement strand
GACGGTGAGCTTATTGTAAAATCATACCAGGGACCGGTCGCATGCCAGGTATTGGAAAAAAATACCGGTGTTTGCTGGGCCGGGGTCAACCAGCAAAAAACGATCATCGTCCCTGATGTACATAAATTTCCCGGTCATATTGCCTGCGACTCCAGATCAAAATCAGAAATAGTTGTACCCCTCAAGGATAATGAAAACAGGATCATCGGAGTTCTTGATGTGGATAGTACTTTGATTAACGCATTTGATCCGATCGATGCGGAGTTCCTGGAAAAGATACTCAGCCTTTTATTTCAGAAGAACGAAAAACAATACCCTCCCGAACATGTCATTTTTTGAACTTTTTATCATTGGGCTGGGTCTTTCCATGGATTGTTTTGCTGTGTCGTTAAGTTTTTCGACCTGTGGAAGACTGGCATGGAAAGATGTTTTGAAGATGTCTGCTTTTTTCGGGATCTTTCAGGGGTTGATGCCTGTGATTGGATGGGCGATAGGTACTTCTTTTCAGTCATTGATTCAGGTGGTGGATCACTGGCTGGCTTTTAGCATCCTCGTTATTATAGGGATCAGGATGATCCGTCAGTTTTTTGTTCATGAAACAAAAAGAAAGTTCACAGACATCAGAAAGACCCCTGTTTTATTGAGTTTGTCCGTAGCCACCAGCATCGATGCCCTGGCTACGGGTGTAAGTTTTGGATTCATCAAAGTAAATATTCTGGAAGCAGCTTCAATCATAACCTGTGTAACATTTATCGTATCGCTCATAGGTTCAAGGGTAGGAGCAAAATCCACCTTCATCCCGGCAAAGTGGGCCGAACTGCTGGGGGGCATGGTCCTGATAGGGATCGGAACAAAAATCCTTCTTGATCATCTTGGAATTATTTCCTGGTGAAAGATGAATGATGATACGGAAATCGTGATGAAGGACGCGATTTTTGAATTTGTGGAAAGAAAGCCAATGTAATTTTCTTATTTTTTCGTTAACTTTGTTATTAATTCCATGCTATGTCAACTGTCCGGATCACAAAAGAATTTCATTTTGAAGCTGCTCATGCTTTACATGGTTATGACGGGCCTTGTAAAAGTATTCATGGCCATTCGTACAAATTAGCTGTTACCGTGACAGGTACTCCTCTCGGGGATAAAGAATTCCCGAAAGCCGGAATGGTAATGGATTTCGGAGATCTCAACGGGATCATCAATAAAAACATCATTGAGATCGTTGATCATTCTCTTATCCTGAACAAAGATTATCCTGTTAAAGATGTTCTGAAAATCAATGAAATTTTTTGTAATGTCGTTTGGGTTGATTATCAGCCAACAAGTGAAAACATGTTGATCGATTTTTCTGACAGAATAAGGCAACTGCTTCCGTTAGGAATCAGGCTTTTTTCCCTCCGGCTCAGGGAAACAGCAAATTCTTACGCTGAATGGTACGCGGATGATAATAAATAGCAAACAATCATCAATAAAAATTGAATTTAAACATTATCTGAGATGGAAATTACTTGGTTTGGCTGGGACAGTTTTAAGGTTAAAACATCCGGCAAAACAATTTATTTTGATCCTGTCATCGGGGAATATAATGAACCCGGAGATATCGTGCTGATCTCACACAGCCATTTCGATCATTTTAACTCTGATATTCTTTCCAGGATCAGGAAACCCAATACCGTCGTAATTACCTCTAAAGAGAACCAAGCTTCCGTTAAGGGAACCGGACTTGCCCCTGGTGAAACCTGGTCGTTTGATCAAATTCATGTGACCGCATGTCATGCTTATAACATTATCAGGATGCGACAATCCGGAGTTCCCTTTCATCCAAAAGGATTTGGTGTAGGATGGATAGTAGAATCAGAGAGTAAAAAACTATACCATCTTGGAGATACAGAATTGGTGCCTGAAATGGATGAGATTGGACCGATTGATATAATGCTGACCCCTATCAGCGGATATTATGTTATGGATATTGACGAAGCTGTTAAAACAGTAAAGATGATCAAACCAAAGATTGTCATTCCAATGCATTATGGTGTTTTCGATTTAGGCCCTGGAAAAGAGGCTTCACGCATAGAACTAAATGCGAATCCCAGTGAATTTGCACAGAAACTGGAAGGCATCACTGATGTAAGGATCTTGAAGCATGGGGGATCTTTAACAATATAAATGCATCCTTCCCTAATTAAAAAAGGAGCAATCATCGAATCTGGTTGCTCCTTTCTTATTTTTTAAACCTGCAGTTATCTTCCCACGACAAATTTCCTCACTATGACTCCTCCATTCGTTTTCTCAACCTTTAAATAATACAAACCGTTCCTGAGTTCTGAAACCGGGATTGTGATTTTATTTGCTCCCGTATGAAGACTAAACGAAGTTTCCGTCATAAACTCTCCGGTGATTGAATAAATCGCAACCGTGATTCCCGTAACATGCAGGGTATGAACTGTGAAATTGGCGATGTCTGAGACCGGGTTTGGATAAATATTCGAAATTGTAAATTCAGATTGGAAGGCTATATCATGAATTCCGGAAATATTACTTCCCTGGATTGAGAAAACAATATTGTCAACGGGATGTGTGGCATCCAGCGTAACAATTGCAGGTGTGGTAGTTTTAAGGACCATTTCAGGGTAGACCTTATAAGTCCCCATTGACATGTCAGTGAAACTAAATTCACCGCTGGAATTAGTCGTCGTATACGCCAGTATGTTGCCGGAAACATCCATAAGCAGTACCTCCACGTTGGGAGATGGTGTTCCGCTGGGTGTGAATTTTCCACTCTGATTTATAGTTCCTGTGATGTTTCCGTTGCCACTGGAATAACTGTTAGCATGGTGCATATGAATGTTATATGGGTTATCTGGCTGCCCCAGTTCTATCAGAACTGCATCACTCCAGTTAATAGCGCTTACATAATAAGTTGGTACATATTGACCATAATATTGTGACGACGGTAGCAGAGATGCCATGATATAATAATTACCCGGTACAACTCCATCAAACCAATACATACCCAGTGAATCACCAAACTCTTGGGTATTAACGATGGTCGCTATACCTGAGTCCACTTTCATGAGTTCAGCAAGCCCGTGATCAACATATAGTGAATCTCCCAGATATACATAACCATAAAGTTCACAGGTCGCATTTACTGAAATTGTCTCGAAAGTCGTCCATGAACAGCCAGTTGAATCAGCAGTAGTCAATGAAATTATATAGCTTCCGGAAACTGTAAAAACATGAACCGGAGTCCTTAGACCTGAAACATTATTGTTTCCCGATTGGGGATCTCCAAAATTCCAATTGTAGGTAGTCGTATAAGGACTGTGGGTATGACCTTCGAAATTGACTGTTAGCCCGCTGGATGTATATGTAAACCAATTCTCACAATTGGTGGAACTATTTCCAACTATAATACTGTCACAATAGGTAGAAGAACAGCCGGTGGAAGTTGATATTGTGAGACACACATCATAAATGCCGGGATACATAAAGGTATGCCATGGATCGAAATGATTTGAGGTGTCAGCTATTCCTGAAGCCGGATCCCCGAAATCCCAATGACGGTAATCAATAAGGTTTTGCGGTGTACTGGCATCGACAAAGTGTAAATGCAATAAATTAGCAGAGTCGACTGAATATGTATAGTATGCCTGGCAACCGGTATTGATTCCGTTACAAATAATAAAATTAACTGTATCGTATGTGACGGTTCCAACGAAATTCTGTATCAGCCAGGTGCTGTCGCAATTTTTTGTTTCCACCATAAACGATACTGGCGTTCCAGAGGAAGGAACATTTGTGATGGTGCAATCATAAAAACCATTCGGATTGGTGTATCGGGTAGCATAAAAAGTAAAACCATAGTCATTACTGTCAGCGTGGATAATTACTTCGTGGTTGGTAACAGGTGCATACGTCGAATCACGCACAACTGTGCCTGAAAGATGCACCGTTATTGTCTGGGCCTGAATGGAAAATGTAGCAGCCAGCACAATTATAAGAAGAGAGAAAATTTTTTTCATAATACATTAATTTAAACGCTAAATTATATAAAAATAATGAATCTAATCTTCGTAATTTGGTATTTAGACAAATAGTTTCTTGAAAGGTTGGCTGGATTATTAATTTTTTATGATTTTCTGAGTGTTGAGAATACTGCCTTCCATTGATTTTATTACAAGAAAATATATGCCGCTTGTAATGTTCTTCAATGGTAGTGTCGGGAAATTAATCCCCTGAACCAGATCAATATTCTTCATCAGGATCCGCTCTCCTGTAAGGGATAATATTTCTGCATTAATTGTTAGAATATTGGGAGAAAGAACCCGGAATTGAAAATCTTCGGTAACCGGATTAGGGTATATCTTTCCGAAAGCGATTTCATTCTTATTTT
This sequence comes from uncultured Prolixibacteraceae bacterium, assembly GCA_964624935.1. GTDB lineage: Bacteria > Bacteroidota > Bacteroidia > Bacteroidales > FEN-979 > FEN-979. The sequence goes on along the minus strand of CAZUYY010000168.1, from coordinate 1,657 downwards.
GAAGCGGCTCTATACCTGTAACTTCATGATTATAAACTTTTAGCTGCAATCCATCTGCAACAGGATGTAATGAATCTACAGTCACTTGTAATATCCTGGTAAATTTACCGGTAATTTCAGGATAAAGATTATAGGTCCCATATGGAAGTGCAGAAAATTCAAAATTACCCTGTTCATTCGAACAGTTAGCTTTTACAGGTGTCAGATCGTTAGCGAATAATAACACTTCTGCATCGGAAAGTACAGTTGTATCATCATTAAGTATCACGGAGCCCTGTAAACTTGCCGGGCCGGAAAGGCTGTCATTTGCTGCAACCAGGTGGATATCATTATCAAAGGTATCATGATCAACCATGAAAGCAGTTGCTGTCTGCCATTTTAACTGATCATTATTGTAAGCAGGCATGTATTCCTGATAATGAGATGAACCATCAGTCAAACAGGCTTTTATTAAATAACTTCCTTCCAGTTCCTGAATAAATGTATAATATCCAAGATAGGTAAAACGGGTAGTATCGACTGGGACGATCCACTGGTTATGTGCCCTGTAAAGGTAAGCCACTCCTGTATCTCCTGAAAAATGTGGATTATTGATCGGGAACAGTCCCGTAAAAAGAAGTCCCCCGACATTATAATATGAACATGTTTTAACTGAAATGCTTGTTGAATCAAAGCAATCCCAGGCTCCGGATGAATCCATTTTAGTAATAGTAAGGGACACCTTATAACTTCCAGTTGCAATGAATTGATGAACAGGGTTTTTCTCGCTGCTTGTTGTACCATCTCCAAAATTCCAATACCATTTGTTTGGATCACCATAGGAAAGATCAGTAAATAAATACGTATTCAGGGCCTTATTATTTGAATCCAGCACTGCAGAAAAGCCCGCCCTGCATTGAATGTCCAGGCAAATTAAAAAGTCGACCTCCACAGGTGTAGGTGTACTATAAACAGTATTAGAATGAAGAACATTATTGCAGTCATAAGTTGCAACACTGATAGGAATCCCATCTGGTATTGCCGCAATGGTATCTGCGTATGCTCCGTTTGAATCACTGTATACAACATTTGAATATTCAATCAGTGCGGAATTTATCATAACCGGGTTTTCTGAGATTGGTTGGTTATTCTGGTTATTCGTAATATGTCCCCAAATGATGACACGGTCATAAGGTATTCTGATAAAAACAGTTTTAATTATCGAATCCATACACCCACCTGCTGATTGTATAATCAGTTTGACGTTATAGATGCCGGACCCAGAATATAAGTGTTGCGGATTTTTTAAAGAAGAGATATTATTTTCTCTGGAAGCAGGATCCCCGAAATTCCAATTCCATGAAATAATAGTCGATGTAGATTGCGATAAATCTGTGAATTCGTAATTCAATCCCGTAATACTATCGTAATTAAAACTGGCCGTGCAACCATGATAAGGTGGAACACAGATCTGGAAATCAGCAATGATAGTAGAATTTGTACTTAAACCGGTGATTAATTGGGCTACGTTGTTGCAATCGTAGGTCGAGATTTGAAACAACACGGGATAAGCTGGGACATTCTGTACCGTATCAGCATAATAACCATTGGCATCCGTATAAACGGTTTTATAGTAATGAAATGGTGATGAAAAATCAGTCTTTATGTAAACTTGGTG
>CAZUYY010000167.1:0-6092 GCA_964624935.1 uncultured Prolixibacteraceae bacterium | reverse complement strand
TTTTTCCGCCAAAGGGTCAATACTCAACCATCTCCCAATTTGCTGATCATAAAATCGTGCCCCATAATCATACCATTGTAAACCCAAAAATTCCTGAAATTCCTTCCTATTATACTTATTTTCATTGTATATGTACTTAAGATTGGCAGCATTTCCCAGAGAATCAAATTCCAATCCTTTCATTGATAACCCGAACGGATAATAGGCACGCTCCTGTGTGACCATAAGTATATCATTTCCACGATCCGCAAAACAAACCCGAACATCTCCTAAATGATCTTTAATAGAATATTCGTAAAAAAAAGTTACCTTTATTATATATTATCCTTCCTTCGTCACCAAAAATAAAGTCCAATCTGTCATCTTCATAAACAAAGCCATTAACGTAATAGATTGTTGTCACAAGATCACCATCACGAATGATTGTTGAACTTAATTTCGTTCCTTTACAGCAGGTTGATCAAATTCCTTTTGGATAGAATAGATTCTATTTCGGAGAAAATTCTTTTGCCCGTATATTATTGGGCAAGATTTGGACAGTTACAACTTTACCAGATCGTTCAGTAAATTAGTTTATGAGTACTTATTTATCGGTTTATGTAAGTACCACGTTCGATGGATAATCTTCAAAATGCCTGATTATTAAAGTATCCTCAAAATTCTGAGCCTTGTTTCCAATAAATCATGGTATTTTTCTTTCATCTCTTTTGATAAGAAACTGATATCTATCAATTCCTTCCATTTTGAGACTTTTGAGGAGATCGCCTCAAGAACTTTGTCGATGCTTTTTGTAGTTAATTCGCATCTTTCCGTACCAAAATAGTTAACCAGAATGTTGCGGGTCAGGCGTTTCTTTTTCCCTTTCAGTGGCAAAGCAAGTTCTTCGTCCTGTTTCTTATATTCTATGGTCGAATTGACAAGATCGTAACATGGCGACAGCGTTACTTTTCCATCTTCTGTGATAATAGAGAAGTTTTTAAGATGCATGTCTTCATTACCAACCAGATAATTGAAGATGGTAAGTTTGAATAGGGTCACTTTTTCAATCGAAGGGAACGTACAGAAATCATTGATTACAGTAACAACTTTTTCCATGCTATAGTCATACTTTGTGTCCCGATTCATGCCAGCCAACTGCGCAAAATCTTCGACTGGGACTTTATCGTTCTGCCCTCTTCTGTCAAACCGCTTGATGAAGTATGTAAGTGTGTGATCTTTTGACCAGATTAATCCGTGTAATGGAACATCCAACCCAATCTCACTCGCAAGCCTCATAGTCAGGTCTTCATTCTCTGGCATTTCAGGGTAAAGATGATGCTGGGGTTTGAGGATATATTTTCCGCCTGTATCAACAATTTCAAATCCCCCGTCTTTGATGCTCAATTTTGCACTTAACTTGGGTTGTACTCCTTGAACAGACATCTTTGATGCACGGTTATATGCTTCTCTTCTCTGCTCTTCGGCAGTGTATTCAATCTCCTTAAGTGCCTTCAAGTCGGGGGATAAAAGTCTTAGTCCAACCTCGCTGTATAGATTATCTCCACAAGGAGCATATGTAATCGGACAAAAGTTCATTCAGTAATTTCCTTAACTGTAACAGCACCAACCATATCTTCTCCAACAGCCATCAATTGTGAGAAGTAATCATTTTTATCAATTTTTTTGATCTTTAGCAATCCTTCCAATTGAATTCCTTCTGGTAATAACCCGTCAAAGAATGGTGGAAATCTGTTGAATTTGAAGGGCTTTCCGTTAATCGGCATTGTGCGTGAAACTACAGCACCATTGTATTGATCCAGATATTCAAATAGGTATTCCTCACCTTTCTTTACTTCGATAAGGATTCCAGCCTCAATTCCTTTTACATAGACCTTAGCTTTTCTCATTGTCAGAGTTTTGTAAATTGTCCATAAGAGGGCTCTTCAATATTATCTTTATGTTCAGCACTTTCAAAATCTTTCGCAGGGTGTCCAATTGTACAGATTCCTTCCCCATCTCAATATCAAAAACCACTGTCTTTCCAACCCCTGCAAGTTCTGCCAACTGCACACGACTTAATTTGGCAGCTTTTCTATGCATCCTTATTATTTGTGCCAATTCCTGAGTCTGTTCCATTTTTTACCTTTATAGCGGCAAAATTAAGCATTTTCTATTACATAAACAAACTTTTAACAAATTATTACCGCCAAAGCAGTAAAATAGTATCAAACAACCTGGTTTTTCAACAAAAATAATATAAATTACTGCTAAAGCGGTAATGCTTACAGTATACGCAGACTTTGTCTGCGTTAATATGAACTTATCTGTTGATTTGTGGAAAAACCGGTGTTCATGACCACCCTCTGCCGTTTTTTGTTAACGACGATATCTTCTTAAAAATCAACCAAGTGAGGTGGCCAGATTGCTCCGGCAAAGATAGGTCAAACCGAGCGATTTTTCCCCCGGATTGTTGACATCCAAAGAAAACAGGCCATGGGTAACCTATTCTTGTAAGGTCAATTTGTTAAAATATTAGCACATAAACATAAGATTTAGCCCGTTTTCCTTGACTTCTATCATATAAATTTCATATATTTGTATTGATCATAAAAGCTTTCCATATTAAATTCCTGCATATGAAAAATATATTTTATCGGATCAGGTTTTTATCCGTCATTTTTATTCAGTTGTTCTTATGGAACAACAGTTATTCCCAGCATTTCAGGCTTGTAAACGACACGGTCAGGCTGTATCAGGTGGTACCAAAAACCATTAATTTCCTTGCAAATGATATTATTCCTGCGGGGGATTCAATTCGCATAGAAGGTGGTCTGGGCAATGGATATGTTATATGCACAAGTCATTCGGGAAATAATTATACATATGTTTCCAATCAAAATGGGAACCAATGGGGTTATGGGCCTGAATCTATTATTACATACAGTATTCATGATTTTACACTTGACACAACTGCTACTGCCAGGATTGTATTCCTGATCACAGATCACAGCTATGACTCGATTTACATGAATAATATCAATGCGAGGATCAGTTCGACCGGATCACAGTTCACCCGATCTACCGGTGCCGCCTTTGAGGTTCCGAAATTCAGCGGAAAGAATACAATTTTTATTTCGACATTATGGCTCGGCGGTCTTGATCAGAATGACAGTCTTCACTTTGCAGGATCTCGATATGGACAAGGGCCAACTAACGGAGCGGCATGGACTCATCACGATTACTTCGCCGGGCCGGTCATGGATTCTTCATTGTATTCGATATATCAGGATACTTTATGGAACTATGTGTGGAACCTGAAAAAGACGGACATTGAATACCACAAAGCGCACTGGCAGGATCCGGGATATAAGCCTATACATGACATCCTTACCTGGCCCGGAAATGGCAATATCCTAATGGGCGAATCATTTAAATTGGCGCCTTTTTATGATAAAAAGAATGATGGATATTATGACCCGATGGTTGGTGATTATCCTTTGATAAAAGGTGACCAGGCACTTTTTTTCATTATGAATGATGACAGAAATATTCACACCGAATCGGAAGGCCAGAAGTTAAAAGTAGAAATTCAGGGGATGGCATATGTTTTTAATGATCCCAGTGATTCGGCATTAATGAATACAGTCTTCGTGAATTATAAAATTATCAATCGCTCTGCAAACACCTATCATAACACCTATATTGGTGTCTTTACCGATACGGATATAGGCTATCCCTATGATGATTATATCGGGTGCGATGTCGAAAGAAGTTACTATTATGGCTACAATGGGACTCCGGTAGATGGTTCAGGACAACCATACGCCTATGGGGCTAATCCTCCTGCTCAGGGCATTGCAATCATAGGTGGCCCGTATATGGATCCTGACGGACTGGATAATCCTAAGTTTGACAGCCATGGTCACAGACTCTGCGATGCCAGTGTGAATGGAACTAATTTCGGGGATGGGATTGTGGATAATGAAAAATACGGGATGACCAATTTTATGGTCTTTAATAATAATAGTGGTTTTCCGTCATACATGTGTGATCCGCTCTATTCACCTCAATATTATACAATGCTTCAGAGCCTATGGAATGACAGTGTTCACTTAACATACGGGGGCAATGGACATCCTCCCTCTTCATATGGCAGTGCATGTAAATTTATGTTTCCCGGAATTTCAGATACCTTATGCTGGGGAGCAGGATGTATTCTGCAAAGCCCATTGAATTGGACTGAAGTTACTGCCAATAATCCTCCATGGGATAGAAGGGGTGTCGGTTCATCGGGACCATTTACATTTCATCCGGGGCAGGAACAGGAGCTCGATTTAGCCTACACATTTGCCCGCGACTACAACAATAGCTACCCGGGTGGCTCTCCGGATAAGCTCAGGGATTTTATCGAATCAATCGAGGGATATTACAATTCAAATACCCTGCCCAACGGCGATTCATTCAATGGAATAGCTAATAATACAGGGACCAACCAAATAAAAGTCACTGTCTTTCCAAATCCTGCTTCGACAGAGGTTAAGATATTGTTTGACAGGATAGTAAATACTCAGATAAATACCCGGGTCTACAATGCGAATGGAGTGTTGGTGAAAGCTGAGACAGACATTCCTACAGGGCGACTGATCACAATTGATGTTTCAGGATTTACCACAGGGTTGTATCTTTTCTCGATAGAAATGAATGGGCAGATTGTAACGAAGAAAGTGTCGGTTATCAGGTAACTAATTTATGATCTGATCTTTTCGTAGAAAAACCGGATTTCTTGACCACACTTTGCCAATTTTTATTGACCACATTATCTTCTTAAAAATCAACAATATGAGGTGGTTATATTGCTCCGATGAAGACTTGTCAAGACAAGCGTTTTTTGCAGAATAATGACAAAAATCCACGAACTTTGCAATAAATAATGACCCCATAATGATTCCAATCTTACCTGTAAACAAGCCCCGATGGCTAAAAAGCCGCTTACCTGAAGGTGAATCATATCTGAAGGTGAAGAGGATTGTAGAGCAAAACAGACTTCACACCATCTGTTCAAGTGGTAAATGTCCTAACCTTGGCGAATGCTGGGGAAGGGGGACTGCGACGTTTATGATTCTCGGAGATATCTGTACCCGTTCCTGTAAGTTCTGTGCAACAAAAACCGGAAAGCCAATGCCGGTGGATACAGGAGAACCTGCCAGGGTGGCTGAGTCTGTGAAACTAATGCAGTTGAAACATGTGGTGATCACTTCCGTTGACAGGGATGATCTACCGGATGGAGGGGTTGCTATCTGGGCTGCGACGATAAGAGAAATCCGGAAAGCCAATTCAGGAACAACCATTGAAGCATTGATCCCGGATTTTATGGGAAACCGTGAAAATCTGCAATTAGTGATTGCAGAAAGACCTGAAATTATTTCCCATAATCTGGAAACGGTTGAACGGATAACACCACAAGTAAGAAGCAAATCAAGTTATTCCATGAGTCTGGATGTGATCCATCAAATTTCAATAAATGGGATTACATCCAAATCCGGTATAATGGTTGGACTTGGAGAAACAGAAGCGGAAGTTCTGGGCCTGATGGATGATCTGAGGCGCGTCGGTTGTTCAATCCTCACTATCGGACAGTACCTTCAGCCAACCAGGGATCATTACCCTGTTCAGGAATACATTCATCCCGGTCAATTTCTTCTGTACAGAACATGGGGCCTGAAAAAGGGATTTAATCATGTGGAAAGTCAACCATTGGTTCGAAGCAGTTATCATGCAGAAAAACATGTCTGAATTCATTTTCCGCGATTTAGGGCAGATATCTTACAAGGATGCATGGGAATTTCAGGAAAAAATATTCCAGGATGTCATTTCTTTGAAACTTGGGAAAGAAGGACTTTCCGCCATGGATCGGAATGAGCGCTTGAATTACCTCCTATTTTGTGAACATCCTCATGTTTTTACTCTTGGTAAAAATGGAAAAGAGGAAAATTTACTGATCAACAGACAACAACTTGAAGCGAGACAAATATCGTTATTCAGAACCAATCGGGGGGGTGATATAACCTACCATGGCCCGGGACAGATTATCGCCTATCCAATCTTTGATCTCG
>CAZUYY010000166.1:0-6102 GCA_964624935.1 uncultured Prolixibacteraceae bacterium | reverse complement strand
AGGAGGGTTCTATACACCTGAATCCATTGCTGAATTTGTTTTAAGGTGGGGTCTGAATGGCAGCAATGATTTTGATGTATTAGAACCAAGTTGTGGCGATGGGGTCTTTCTGGAACAGATAAAAGTTCATAATCTGAATTATAGAACCATTACAGCAGTTGAATCAGATGAGATCGAAGCTGAAAAAGCTGATAATATTGATTTAGAAAACAAACAAGTTATCAATGATGATTTTCATACATACTGCAACAACACTCGTCAACGATTTGATTTAGTAGTTGGTAACCCTCCTTACATTCGATATCAATTTTTTGATAGAAAACAGCAAATCGAGGCTGGTGACATTTTCATAAAAGCTGGTTTGACATATTCCAAATTAACAAATGCCTGGGTTTCATTTGTTGTTGGTTCTTCATTACTACTAAAGAATAATGGAGGAAAAATTGGTTTTGTATTACCTGCTGAAATTTTGCAGGTTTCCTTTGCAAAACAGCTAAGGAATTTCATCGCGCATTTTTACAACAAAATCAATATAATTTCTTTTGAAAAGCTCGTTTTTCCTGATATTCAGCAAGAAGTTGTTTTATTGCTTTGTGAAAAAAACAATTCAAATGAACATAATATTGAACACATAGAGTTAAAGGACGCAAGCGAGTTAAAATTGCTCAATGTTGAACGATTAAAAAGCCCTCAAAAGAGGATTGACTTTAAATCTAATAAATGGACGTTTTACTTTTTAGAGCAGGATGAAATTGATTTTTTAGAGACGATTGCTTCGAAACGGAAAATTAGCACGCTTGGGAAATTCGCCAAGGTTGAAGTAGGTATAACCACCGGTTCAAATGACTTTTTTACTGTTCCACTTACAACAGTTGAAGAGTTTGATTTGGAACAATATGCAAGGCCGATGGTAGGCAGAAGTGTTCAGGTTAACAGCGTTATCTTTAATCAAAAGGATTGGGAGAAAAATAAATATTCAAAAGCGAAAGCTCACTTACTTGTATTTCCAGAAAAGGATAAATTAAATCAAAAAAATGGAGCTGTCCAATATATTGCGCAAGGTGAAAGTTTAGGTATTCATAAAGGCTACAAAACTGGAATTCGTGATGATTGGTTTGTGGTTCCTTCATTGAAAATCTCAGATGCTCTGTTTATCAGAAGAAACAATTTATATCCCCGTTTAATAATAAATGAGGCTAAAGCATATACAACTGATACAATGCACCGGGTGTTTATTAAACCTGAAACAGATATACGGGCATTTACAGCCAGCTATTATAACTCGCTGTCTTTAGCATTTACAGAAGTGTGTGGTCGAAGTCATGGAGGGGGAGTATTAGAATTAATGCCAAATGAAACCGAAAGAATTTTATTACCCTATCACAAGGAAAATGCAAAGTTGCTGGTTGAAATTGACAGAATGATTCGAGATAAAACTGACATTGAAAAAGTCCTTGAGATTACAAATGAAATCATTTTGAAACAAAATTTTGGCTTGACACAAACCGAAATTGACCTTTCCCATGCTATTTGGAAAAAGCTTTCTTACAGAAGGTTGAACCGTGGAAAATAGTGACTTCTAATTCTTTTGATTTTCTCTTATTTTGAACTTTTCAGCAAGGATGAGATTGGGTTTCTGAGGCCATGTGTTTCCTTTAGATAGGCTTTTACGGTACCGACGATGATTTTTGCTTCGATATAGACGGGAATACGGTTGTCATCATCGGTGACCCATACGACGACATCTTCATCACCCCGGAAAATTGTTCCCTTTACCATTTTAGCTGCGAATTTGATGCACCGGTACTTCTTTCCATCGCGACTCTCGACCACCTCTTTACCCAGGTAACGAATATAGATTTCATAGGTACTGTCATCAATCAGGACGGAAACAGGGATCCTGGCATCATGCTTCAGACCGGAGATATCGAGGGTACGTGCCACATATACTGCTGAGAGCGGGTTATAAACGCAGGGGCCGGGTTTGAGGGTGTCGAATCTTACCGGATTATTATTTGTTTTGGTAGAGGAAAAAACCGTCTGACCATTCCGATCATACCGGAGAATATTCAACAGGTTGTAACCGCCTTCATTAACAGATCTTCTGAATTCATAAGGATGAAAGGTTTCAGGGTCGATCCAGGCATCATAATAATCGACCACCTTAAAAAAGAAGTCATAGGATTTGTAGGTTTTTCCGGAACTTTTGAGGTGCCATACATTTTTTCCTGCATAGGTATCAGGAGCAATGGAAAAGTTCACTAATCCTGCATCAACCCAGATCGGGCCCCAATTATAAGAAATCTCATAAGAAAGGAATTCTCCCTCTTTGAAGGTATGGTTTTCTTTGTAACACTGAGCTTGCAACCCTGAAAAGGAGATGCACGAAAGAATAAGGATCAGGTACCAACGGGATTTAAACAGACTCACGAAGTAAGAACGTTAATCAGAGGGATTTCGTTTATACCAGAAAAAATATACAGGTATTCCAAGCAATACGAGGATCAGTCCCGGCCAGGTATAATCCTGTTTATAAACCAGCAGGATTCCCATTATAAACGTTGCAAGAAGTATATAAACAGCAGGGATGAAGGGGAACCCAAATGCTTTGTAAGGCCTTTCCAGATCCGGCTTTTTCCTCCGGAGAATATAAATACCTGCAATTGTCAGAACATAGAAGATTAACACGGCAAAAACAACATAATCCAACAACTGCCCGTATGTGCCTGAGAGGCAAAGCAGGCAGGCCCAGACACACTGGACAACAAGGCCAGTTGCGGGTACGCCTTTCTCATTCAGGCGACCGATCTTTTTAAAAAACAAGCCATCTTCTGCCATTGCATAATAAACTCTTGCACCTGATAAGATAAGTCCGTTGTTGCAGCCGAAAGTAGAGATCACGATAAACCCTGCCATAATAAGGGCTGCATAAGCTCCGAAGATCCCTGAAAGAGCCGCTGTTCCGATTCGGTCTGACACGGCAAACTGAAGTCCATGCTCAAAAACTGTGCTTCCGCCTGCATTTCCTCTTAATGGCATTGCCGTAAGGTAAACAACATTGGCAAGCAGGTAAAGAATCGTCACAACAGATGTTCCAAGGAAGAGGCTCATCGGGATATTCTTCTTAGGATTTATAACTTCGCCGGCTGTGAAGGTTATATTATTCCAGGCATCCGAAGAAAACAAAGAACCGACCATGGCTACCCCCATAGCGGCAATGACAGCAAATCCGGTCAGGGGAACCGGAACTGAGTCTTTCAGATGTTTCTGTGGTTCCCAGAGAATCCGCAGGTTTTCATGAATGGCTGCAGCGTTGGTGGCGAAGATCAAACCGATCAGAATAAACAAAAGCAATAAAAGGAATTTTCCGCTGGTAAAGGCATTCTGGATACGTTTTCCTTCTTTGATACCCCGGGTATTGACCCAGGTCAGGAGGATGATCGAAAGTATTGCGATTATCTGAACAGGACCAAATTTTACGAACCTGAACTGAAACCAGATCACCGATTCCGATACCCAGGGGAAGAGTACACCCAGAAATTTGGCAAATGCCATACCGACTGCGGCTATAGTTCCCGTCTGGATTACAAGGAATAGTGTCCAGCCATAAAGAAATCCGACCAGAGGGTTATAGGATTCCTTCAGATAGACATATTGACCTCCGGCTTTCGGGAACATTCCGGCGAGTTCTCCATAGCTGAGGGCGGCGCAGACTGTCAGGAAGCCTGTTATGAGCCATACTGCCATGAGCAATCCGGGAGAGCCCACCTGTCTTGCAATGTCTGCACTTACAATGAAGATTCCGGATCCGATCATTGATCCGACAACAATGGCCGTAGAATCAAACAGATTCAGGCTTTTTCTGAAAGAGTGGTCGTTGGGCATAATTGATAATTGATAATTGATAATTGATAATTGATAATGGGTATTGGGTGTTGGGTATTGGTTTTTTTTCACCGCTAAGACGCTAAGACGCTAAAAAGCGCTAAGAAGTATGTCGTTTGAATTGAGTAATCGATTATCGATCAACGAAGTTTGAAGTTCGAATTAAGATTAAAATTAGGTTCTTGAGAGGTCTCATAATTGATAATTATTTTGCCATTTTGCTATTTTGCTTTTTTGCTATTTGATTATGGGGATTCCGATTGTTGCGTCTGGTTCCTGGATGTGGATGAGGGTGGAGATGGTTGGGGCGATGTCTTCGACAAAGACTTCATTGTTGGATTCGCCGGGTTTGATGTGCCAGCCAAAGAAGATCAGAGGAACATGCGTGTCATAATCATAGGAAGATTCATGAGATGTTCCCTTTTCTCCGGAGTCAGAAATGAGATAATTCGGGGCCAGCTCAAATAAAAGGTCTCCTGAACGCAGGATGTTAAATCCATTGAGGATAAATGAATTCATTGACCGTGAAGGGGTTTTTGTGATCAGTTCCTGCTTTGTCAGGATTGTACTCATACATGTGAAATTTGTTCTCATGAAGCTGATAAGTTTTCCTGATACCGCATTGGCATTAAGTTTAAGAGAGTCAAGAAGTGCATGATTCAAGTAAATCTGATTGTCCTGCACAGCTTCAATGATACGGGAAGCTCCGAAATGGATTTTACAATATTCCATGAGTTGATCCCTGATGCTGCCCGAGCTGATAAATCCTGCATGGATCCTGTTTGCTTCCAGATAGGCGTTGTTAGGTTTTACCGCGTGATCGGCGGTCAGGAATAAAAGGTAATTTCCTTTGCCTACGCATTGATCAAGGGTATCAAGGATCCTGGCTAACTGTTTATCGAGTTTCAGGTAAGTATCCATGATTTCCATACTGTTTGGGCCATATGCATGGCCTACATAGTCGGTTGATGAAAAGGAAACGGCAATAAAATCGCAATATTCTCCCTGACCCGGTTTTTCATTCTTTAAAAGTTCCACAAGGAAATCAGCAAGTAAATCATTTCCGAAGGGGGTATCTTTGATCCGTTCCCTTTTTTCGATCTCTGGAATTTGTGTGAACTGGTGTGGAAAAGTTGTCTTTCCTTCTTTAAAAAGGTCTTCTTCACCGGGGCCGTCATCGGGGAGAGAAACCGAGTAATTTTTATCCTTCTCCAATTGCCAGCCCGAGCTCATCAGCGCTGATGGCAGTTTCCGGTCATTGAAATGATTCACCCAGGCAGGCAGTTCTTTCATGTAATAAGTTGACGAAATGAAATTCCCACTTTTCCCATCATACCAGTAAGCCGCATTGGCCATGTGTCCTCCCGGCAAAATCGCTGCGCGGTCCTTGATGGAAATTGAGAAAACTTTTGAGAGGCCATTGTCTGACATACGAAGCTGATCAGTCATTGTCGTGGCACGCAAATTTTCAGGAGACATGCGGCCTGCATTGTTATCAGCGCCGACCGTTTTGACAGAATCATCTTTCACACAATACGTCGTCTTTTTCAGTTTCTTGTCATACCAGTCGTTGGATATTATTCCGTGGTAAAAGGGAACTGACCCTGTATAGATACTTGAATGACCAGGCCCGGTGTAGGTCGGTATGTAATTGTACTGTGCAAAGGTGAAGTTCATGCCTTCTTTCAGCAGCCGTTTAAACCCGTTTTCAGAATACTGGTCATAAAAGCGGTACAAATAATCATACCGCATCTGATCGACAACGATTCCGATAACCAGACGGGGCTGGAGTTTGTTTTCATTCTCTTTGGCGGCAGAAAGTGCCTGAGAAAGTGAAATCAACAGTAGTAAAGTGAAAATCTTTTTCATGTTCAGGGGGAAGTGATTTTTAAGGGGCATAAAAATGAGTTTTTCTGAGCTTCAAAGATAAAGCAAAATGAAAAATGAAAAATGAAAAATGAAAGATTGCGATTGCATTTGGGTGTCGGGTATTGGGTATTGGATGCTGGATGCTGGATGCTGGATGAAATGACAAGATTCACAGCGAAGGCGCTAACCTGCCTGCCGGCAGGCAGGGACGCTAAAAAGCGCTAAGAAGTATATCGTTGAATTTGAACTTTTTGCTTCTTTCCTTCTTGGCGGGAAATGAGTATAATGAGTTTTTGGTGGGGTTTAATTAAAAATTAAGAATGCATAAAATGAGTAATGAGTAATTAA
>CAZUYY010000165.1:0-6146 GCA_964624935.1 uncultured Prolixibacteraceae bacterium | reverse complement strand
TCCCTGTTAATTCCGGTTGCAGAAATATTAATTGAGTAAGATACATTTCCTGTCAATACACTGCAATTCATGTAATCTTTCAAAATAGTAAATTGTGTATGAGTAGTCGTAATGCTGACAACAACAGTAGAATCCAATTTGTTTTCAATGCACAGGGTCCCCTGACTGTTGCATGGTGAAGAATCACTTTTACCAGAGCATCCCGAAATGAAAGAGCCGAGGATCAATAAGAAGAAAAACAGAAAAAATGTTTTCATAAGGACCAGGTTATTGAATTCAGTAATGCAAAATTAAGAGGATAAATTGAATAACAAAATTTATTTTTAAATTTTTATTCAGGCAACCAAAATAATTTGTGAATGTCTTAAGGACATGTTTGGAAATTAATAATTTTTTTTTACTTTTGTTGGATAATGAAAAAAGTGGTACTTTTATCCTTTATAAGACTGCAAATTGTAACCTTTTTATCGTTTTAGAGTATAATTATTGCATGAAAATCAAACATTTTAATAAAAGCAATATGTTTAAGAGATTTTTACGCTACCTCACCTGTTCGACCCTGCTTTTCGGGATGGCTCATTTTTCACTTTCTGCCGCGCCTTGTGCAGATACCCAGCCGGCCATTGCGGGTTCTCTTATAGTTTGTAACAACCAACTCGGTGTTATTTATTCGACCCCGAATATAGCGGGACATACTTATTCCTGGACCGTCACGGGGGGTACAATTACTTCGGGAGCGAGTACCACCAGCCAGATAACTGTGACCTGGGGGGCAGTCGGTACCGGTACGGTGAGTGTCACAGAGACGAATCCTTCGATTCCCTGTAATACGACAGCGACAATAACAGTAAAGATCCAGCCTCTGCTGATCTCTTACTTTTATTGTACAAATACGTCCTGCTATGGGAACACATTATCATTTTGGGATCACTCCGTTGCCGATGTTACAAAACCTATCGTAAATTACTATATCAATTTTGGTGATGGGACCCCACCTTACAATTCATCTGTACAACCATTTCCAGCCTTACATACATATGCCGGTCCTCCATGGAATATCACATACAACATTACTTACATAGTAACAAATAATGAAGGAGCCACGGATACTATCTACGATGCTGTTTATGTTAATCCTGACCAGTTTATTCCAACTGCTGCATTTTCTGAATCGATACCCAATTGTTCTTATCAAGCAGTTAGTTTTGACGGAACACTTTCTACGACTCCCCCGACACCCCCTACAACCGGCATGATTGCATATTCCTGGTATTTCGGAGATCCGGCTTCAGGAGCATTAAACACAGATAGTTGTTCATTCAACAATAATAATGGTTGTTTAAGTAGTTGTTTACCTTGTAGTAAATCAACGCATATTTACAGTAGTCCCGGTACTTATACAGTGCAACTAAATATTACGAATTTCCTCTATTGTAAAAGTTCTATTACACAACAGGTTATTATTCCCCAATCAGTTCCATCTGCAGCATTTTCTTTTTCTTCTCCAACTTGCGAAAATAACCCGGTCTTTTTTACCAGTAATTCATCGTTTCCATCAACGGATAGCATTACAACATGGCAATGGAATTTCGGGGATGGGTCTTCGCCTGTATATATAAACAAACCGAACAATCCGAACATCAGCCATGTATTTCCGGGCCTTGGACCTTACACTGTTAAATTGATAGTGACCAACAGCCTTTCCTGTAACGACACTGCCGCCCACAGTGTTACATTAACGCCTTCTCCTATTGCCAGTTTTACTAATACTACCCCCTGTGCTGGGGATACAATGGTATTTGAGAATACTTCCGTTCTGAATAATGGCCCTGCTATTGTTTCCTACTATTGGAATTATGGTGATCCATCTTCAGGAAATAACACATCTAATTTAAAGAATGGTGCCCATGTCTATGCTGACTCTGGTTCTTACATCGTTACATTGGCAGTTGCAAATACTTCAGGATGTCCTGATACAATCAGGAAATCGATTCATGTAAATCCTAAACCTGCTGTTGGTTTTACCTGGAATGTGGGATCCATGAACAATCAGATAGACTTTCATATTGATTCCATCATAATGAATCTTGGGTATATAGGAAACATGTGCTACTGGAATTTTGGAGATGGCACTTACGGAGTGGGTCATAACCCCATACATACTTACCTGGGTTCCAATAACTGGACGGTAACTCTCACCGTTACAGATACCCTTGGTTGCTCTAATTCAGCTTCCCAGGTGGTTTATGTTCCTGAGATCCCGATGGCATTCTACTCGAGTAATTCACCCGTTTGTCTGAACCAGGCGATGTGCTTTAATGACCTGTCATCTGTTCCTTCTCCTCCGTTTGGTTATATTGCCCAATGGATATGGAATTTTGGTGATGGATCAGCCCAGGACACTATTCATTTTCCAAACAACCCGGATGTGTGCCATTTTTATGCAGCACCAGGAACATACAACGTGACTGAATACGTTACTGATAATTCCGGATTTACGGATAGTTACAGCCACGACCAGACTGTTTTACCGCTTCCTATTGCAAACTTTTATTATACAACAGGCTGTGCAGGGAGTCTGGTTCAATTTACTGATGCCTCATTCCCGAATGGCGGTGGAAATATAATTTCCTGGGCATGGAATTTTGGGGATCCTATATCAGGGACTAATAATACATCAAATATTCAGAATCCAGTCCATATATTCAATACAGGTGGATTACCAACATATAGTGTCAGGCTGATAGTTCAGAACTTTAATGGGTGTGTGGATACAATTATAAAACAGGTATATGTTTACCCCTATCCTGCGGTTGCATTCACTCATGATACTGCCTGCCTGACTTATCTGACTCATTTCAATGCCGATACTACCATCATGCATCCGGATTCCATCGTGACCTGGTCATGGAATTTCGGTGATGGATCTCCTCTCAATACAGATCCCATCAGTACATCACATTTATATGGTGCAGCCGGTACATATACTGTTACATTGACAGTAACTGATCATCATGGTTGTATGAATACTGTTTCGCACCCGGTAAAGGTCAATCCTTTACCCATTCCTGAGTATAGCTGGTCATCTCCCGCCTGTACCGGAAGTGTGATATCTTTTACTGATCAGTCAACTGTTCCTGCAGGCTATACAGGATATATAGCAAGATGGTTGTGGAATTTCGGAGACGGGACGACTCAGAATATAATTATTCCGGCCTCACCGAATGTAACGCATACATTTCCGTCAGGAACGTTGAATTTTACTGTTACCCTTACAACATGGACAAGCGACAGTTGTTCGGCATCCAAGATACATACCATTAATCTTATTCCTTCGCCCATTGCTAATTTCATCTATTCAACGGCGTCTTGTATGAACCAACCGGTGCAGTTTACGGACGAGTCTCAGACCAATGGAGGTGGAAGTATTACTCAATGGCATTGGAATTTCGGTGATCCGACTTCGGGTTTTAACAATCTATCCACTGTTCAAAATCCCACGCATACCTATGCAGTGGCAGGCTCATATTCTGTGACACTGATTATCCAAAACTCAACCGGTTGTGCAGATACCGTTGTTAAATCTGTTACAGTGAATTTATTGCCATTGGCAAATTTCACTGCTGATACCGTCTGTCTCAATAATGCTACCCAGTTCACCGACCTTTCGAATCCCAATTCTGCAAACATGGTCACATATTCGTGGAATTTTGGAGATGGATCGCCATTATCACCCCAGCAGAATCCCACACATACCTACGCTACTTATGGAACATTCACTGTAACTGAGACAGTTGTTAATTCTAATGGTTGTACCAAAGATACTTCAAGACTAATCCTTGTAAATCCGCTTCCACTTCCTGCATTCAGTTTTTCATCACCTAATTGTTTCGGTGCAGTGGTCACTTATACTGATCTTTCAAACACCGTACCGGGATATCTTGGTTACATTGTCAAGTGGATTTGGAATTTTGATGATGGAACGTACGATACGATCAATTATCCGGGCAATCCGAATGTCACTCATACCTTTGCAGGAACCATCCTCTCACATAATGTGACCCTGACCATAACGACCAGTTCGGGTTGTAGTGCATCTGTCTCGCATGTTGTTACCAGCATTCCGGCCCCTATTGCCAATTTCAACTTTTCCTCAACCGACTGTATCGGCCAATCGGTACAATTTACTGACCAGTCCCAGAACAACGGTGGCGGTTCTATTATCTCCTGGGCATGGAATTTCGATGATCCTCCCAGTGGCACGAATAATCTTTCATCGGCACAGAACCCTATTCATAGCTTCACAGGGACAGGCACTTATAATGTTATGCTGATTGTGACCAATACAAGCAATTGCCGGGATACTATCGTGAAAACGGTGACAGTAAACCCGTTACCATTGGCAATGTTCACTGCAGATACGGCATGCCTGGGCGCTCTGACTACCTTTACCAATAACTCTACACCTCCACTCCCGGCAAGCATACTGACCTATTTATGGAATTTTGGAGATTCATCACCCACATCAACATTGCAGAACCCGACGCATACCTATACCAGCTATGGAACATTCAATGTCACATTGACCATTGTCAATTCCAATGGTTGTACAAAAGACACCACGGAACAGGTATTTGTTAATCCTTTACCCATCGCTGCATTTTCATTCAGCACCCCGAACTGTATGGGAGCACCGGTTCAGTATACAAACCAATCCACTACTGTAAGCGGCTACCCGGGTTCAATCGTAAGGTGGACCTGGAACTTTGGCGATGGCAGCCCTCTTGATCCTATCCATTTCCCAAACAATCCCAGCGTATCGCATACATTTCTCGGCACAGCCCCATCACACACGGTAACTCTTACAGTTGTGATGTCAGACAGTTGTTCCTCATCCATCAGTCATGTTGTTAACAGTATACCTTCACCCCTTGCAAGCTTCAGCTTCCCTACCAACAATTGTCAAAGTCAATCGGTACAGTTTACCGATAATTCACAAGCTAACGGAGGTGGAAGTATAACCCAGTGGAGTTGGAATTTTGGTGATCCGTTATCAGGTATTCTGAACACCTCGACGTTACAAAATCCTGCCCACAATTTCAGTGGCGCCGGAACATATACTGTATCAGAAATAGTATACAACGCAACCAACTGCAATGACACAGATATTCAGACTGTTACCATACTTGTGCACCCTGTAGCAGGTTTCCATGCTGATACTGCCTGCCTTGGATCACTTACTACTTTTACCGATCAGTCAACGGCCACAGCACCCCAAACCATCCAACAACATTTTTGGCAATTCGGGGACGGGCAAACATCAACTGCAACGAGTCCAACACATCAGTATGCATCATCGGGTGTATTTAATGTTATATTGACCGTTACGACCAATGATGGTTGTGCGAATTCCGTTACTAAACCGGTTCTCGTTTATGGTGATCCTGTTGCTTCCTTTACGACTACAGCACCCACATGTGCCGGAGATACTGTCTATTTTACTGATCTTTCCACAACTCCTCATGGTTATATTCATTCATGGACCTGGAATTTTGGGGATGGCAGCGGTACTGTAACCAAGACTTTCCCGGCATCTCCGAATGTTGGTCATTATTATACGACAGGAAATACATACACCGTAACTTTGTCAATTACTACCAGTGATAGTTGTCATGCATCAACATCTTCACCCGTTCAGGTAGAATCCCGCCCCGCTGCTAACTTTACCTATGCAACTACACGGTGTACCATGGAGCCATTACAATTTACCGATTTGTCACAACAAGGCGGGGGGACTCCGATTAATCAATGGTCATGGAATTTTGGCGACCCGAACTCGGGGAATGCAAATACATCCACTCTCAAGAATCCTGCACACAGTTTTACAGGGAGCGGAAGCTTTACCGTCAAGTTAACTGTTACGAATACCACGGGCTGTTTTGACTCAATCAGTAAATCAATCAGTGTAAATGCTACACCTACTGCCAGATTCAAGGCCGATACTGCATGTGTTGGAAGTCCGACTATATTTACAGACTCTTCGGTAGCAAATTCCGGAACTCTTGTTGCGTGGTTATGGAATTTTGGTGATCCAAGTTCAGGAACCAGCAATTCTTCTACACAGCAAAATCCTACACATGTGTTCA
>CAZUYY010000164.1:0-6160 GCA_964624935.1 uncultured Prolixibacteraceae bacterium | reverse complement strand
AATGCAAACAGCAATTGCACTGGAACATAAACTTGGGATCATAACTATCGATAGCGATTTTAGAAAAGTCGAAAAGAATTTATCAATTCGATTCGTCTAATCGCCCAAACTCTATAGGAGCATGCAATTGCAGCAAAATTAACCAACAGTACTAATGATTGCAGTTTTACCTTGCTGCGGATTCAATCAAAATTTGACGAAAGTTGACTTCTGCATTATCTTTGTTTTAAAGAAAATAATTTCCTCTGCCCGGAAACAGTTATATCGAGGAAATTGTTGACAGTTAATAATTTATTATTCTAAAAAATAGAGATATGAAAAGGTTGAGTGCGATTCTTCTGGTCACTCTGTTAATCATTATACTTCCTTTTAAAATCTTTTCTCAATCCGGCATTATTAAGCAGGAATTTGGTATATCGACAGGTACGTTTACAAACTTCCCTGCCAATCAGAATTACCTTAAGGATGATATTACAGTATTTTATGCTGCACCTTATGTACAGGTGGGGAAACATGAGTTTTCTGCCGGCCTGGTCTACCCTTTATCGACAAATGGCTTATATAACAGTGATTACACTGTTAGTCCTCAACCGGGTGCTATAGCAGGGTACAAATTTTACCTCTTTAATGTTTATGGCGTTGAAAACTTATTCGTTCATTATTCTTTCCAGTATTTAAGATTTAAGGGCCACGATGAAACCGACATGTACATCAATAATGTAATTGGTCTTGGATATAATGTGTTTTTTGACTCACATGGAAGGTTTGGATTTTATTATATTCTGGATTATGTCATCGCACAAACCAGCTATAAACCTGGCACCCCAGTCATCAATGATTATCCATGGGCTACCAAATATGTCTGGAACAATCTAAGTACCAACCTTGGTTTTATCTTTAAACTTACATCCCTGAAGAAACAATCTGAAAAACAGAAGGAATAAATCAACACCTGTTTTTGATCAGCCAACGTCCAATGAAGGAGTAGTCTTATATGATATTAAAAGAACCGGTAAATCAAGATGAAATCCTTCTTTACAAACCATATCAAATTAATTGAACAGCGATCATAATTTTTTGAATCTATGAAACATTGCTTTTTATTGGTATTTCTTCTGGCAGTGATGCAATTGCCGGCACAGAAGCTTGATATGACAGTTGATTCAATCATTAAAACAGATTATGCTAAGAACGGACGAATTAAAGATTCAGGTACAGTTATAAAAGGGATCCATATCGGAATCCGGAAAGTCTATGATGAAAAGGGACGATTGTGGTCTGTAATAAATTATGACGATTACAAGCTTCCCAGAACAATAAGGACTAAAACATATTTCTTCAAAGGGTCAGCCAGGATTAACGAAGGAATCTATATTCAGACTTCTGCAAACTACCGGATAAAACATGGCGTCTGGAAGTGGTATTGGAAAAATGGATCTATTATGGATTCCGTTATTTTTAAGAATGATCATGAATTGTTCAGAGCCAGATTCTCAAAATCACGAAAGCTTCAGTTTACTGAGAAATATCAGGAAAATGCAAAAAATGGAGATCCGATAACAATTACAGGATACAACAACAATGGATCAATTAAATACAACCGGATTGAGCTTAAAGGGGAAAAAGGATATTAGCATCAACATGATACGGAAAACTCGTAAAACTAATTAACAATCAGGAGCAAAAATGAAAAATGTAAAATTACTTTTGGGCTTACTTTTACTATCGATGCTTATCGTAGAGTTTTCAAATGCACAGGACTGGGCTGGGTTAAACCACTACAAGGATGATAATGCAAAACTCGGGCAACCTGCCCCCGGTGAAAAACGGGTTGTATTTATGGGGAACTCTATTACAGAAGGTTGGAGCAGGCTCTACCCGGACTTTTTTTCAGGGAAACCATATATAAACCGTGGTATCAGCGGACAAACAACTCCCCAGATGCTCGTAAGGTTCAGATCAGATGTGATCAATCTTAAACCGGCAGTCGTTGTTATTCTGGCTGGTACAAACGATATTGCCGGTAATACCGGGCCTTCGACGCTGGAAATGATCGAAGCTAATATAATTTCTATGGCAGAACTGGCAAGGGCCAACAGTATTAAAGTCGTTCTTTCTTCTGTATTACCAGCCTTTGATTATCCATGGAGGCCCGGGCTTAATCCCGCAGAAAAGATTGCTGCCCTGAATGAAATGATCAAAACGTATGCTAAAAAAAACGGTATTGTTTATCTTGATTATTATTCATCTATGGTCAATGAAAAAAAAGGGTTGAAGGAGGAATACACCTACGATGGAGTGCACCCGAATGAAGCGGGTTATAAGGTAATGGGGCCTCTGGCTGAGGAAGCAATCGCAAAAGCGTTATCCCAAAAATAAATACAGACTGACAATATAGAACCCCCTTCAAATGAGTTCCTGAATAAAGGCAAGCAGGAAGCATTATTTATTTTTTCTGATTTATTTGGATTTTTTTATCATATGATCGTAAATTAGCATAAAATATGCACTTTTGACAAAGCCGCATTAATAAGGGATAACGCGTATTGTCTTTTATAATCTTAATTGATCAACATATAATCAAAGTCCATGGATAATCTCCTGCAAATCAATTACTCCGAAGATCTTAAACAGGCAATCAGCATTGCCCAGTCCATCGCCAAAGAATTTATTAACGAATACGTCACTCCCGCGCACCTTCTGAAGGCTTTGCTGCATAAGGAAGTCGGTCTCAGATCTTTTCTTGAATCCATTGGAAAAGATGTTTATTATATGGATGAATGGGCGGATGTGAGGATTGAATCTTCACCCAAGGCCGGGAAGGCAAAAGATCAGCCAGTTGCAGATGAACAGACGCAGACTGTGCTGCTGGAAGCTGATAACTTCCGTTTGAAGCTTTCGAAGGATATGATCGATCCGGTTTGTGTGCTTGCTTCCCTGAGCACTCCCGGCGTCGGTTTCAGCTATGACCAGTTAAAAACCTTTCCTGTAACCCAAAAAGAGATCCTTGACGCATTGGTAAACAAATCAGATCTTGAAAACATCCTGGGGACAAAGTCAGAGGAAGGTAAAAAAGGCTCAACGGAGAAAAAACAGAATGCTCTTTTGAAATTCTGCACTGACAAAACTGATCTTGCAAGGCAAGGGAAACTCGATCCGGTTGTCGGGAGGGACCGGGAATTGCTGATGATCGCAGAGATCCTCGGGCGGCGGTCCAAACCGAACGTAATGATCATCGGCGATCCGGGAGTAGGAAAGAGTGCACTGGTTAACGGGTTTACTAAGAATATCATCGATCAGAAAGTTCCGGCTACATTAAAAGATGCGAAAATCTTTGAGCTTGATTTCGGATCGCTGATTGCGGGAGCTTCCTATAAAGGAGAGATTGAGGACCGGCTTAAGAGTATTATTCGCGAGATCGAGCAGTTTGATAAGGCAATCCTGTTCATTGATGATATTCATATGCTCCTTGACAAGCAGGCAGGGGCTTCAGGGGCTGCCAACCTGTTAAAGCCTGAACTCTCGAAAGGGATTTTAACGATCATCGGTACAACGTCGATCGACAATTATACAAAGCATATCGAGACAGATGAGGCTTTTTCAAGACAATTCGAGCTTATTAAAGTGGAAGAACCACCGGAAGATGCTACTTTAAAAATGCTTGAAATAATAGTCCCTGTTTACGAACATCATCATAATATTACGGCAGGCAAAGACGTGATGAAGGAGGCAATCAGGCTGGCGAAGCGTTACCTGAAAGAAAGAAGCCTTCCGGATTCAGCAATCGACCTACTTGACAGGACAATGTCGGGTGTGCGGATGATGAAAGATACTTCTGAGAATGAACTGGCAGGTTTGACGGAAATTCTGAGTCAAATGAAGAATAACCCCAGTAACACCGATGAGAAGGAATTACTTAAAGATATTCAGGCCTTTTATAATCAGATCAAAGACAGGATATCCCCTCTTCTTCTTTCACAACTGGATGACCAGACAGATGCCATGACTATTGAGACATCCGGTGTTCTGCTGGAATATGTGACTTCGATGCTTACGAATCTGGAAAGTGCGGCAAAAAAAGAAAAAAATTCCCTCGATAAGGGCGATGTGGGAGCCGTGGTATCTAATAAAACCGGGATCCCTATCGGAAAGGTCCAGTCGCAGGAACGTGACAGGCTGTTGAATATGGATGATCATTTGAAACGAAGAGTTGTCGGGCAGGACCATGCCATAAAAAGCATCACGGAAGCAATTCTGGAATCGCGGTCAGGATTAAGCAAGGCCGGCCAGCCGATTGGCTCGTTTTTCTTCCTGGGACCTACCGGTACGGGGAAGACCGAATTAGCAAAGTCGCTTGCCGAATTCCTGTTCCAGGATGAATCCTTCATGATACGATTTGATATGTCGGAATTCAAGGAAGAACATTCGGCTGCGCTTTTATATGGAGCGCCTCCGGGATATGTCGGGTATGAAGAAGGCGGATTGCTGGTAAATAAGATCAGGCAGCAGCCGTATTCTGTTGTTTTGTTTGATGAGATTGAAAAGGCGCATACCTCGGTATTCGATATCTTTCTCCAGATCCTTGATGAAGGAAAGCTGCATGATAGGCTGGGGAAAGAGGGCGATTTTTCAAATTCACTGGTGTTGTTCACTTCAAACATCGGCAGTGATTATATTGTTGATTCGTTCAGTAAAGACATCATCCCTCCTTCCAACGATCTTATGGAGATCATGAGCCGGCATTTCAGACCGGAATTTCTGGGAAGGTTGACAGAAATCGTTCCGTTTGCGCCGATCAACGAAAAGAATATTGTGAAGATCTTCGATATTCACCTGAAGAATCTTCTGAAATCGCTTGAATTGCAGGGCATTCATCTTATCATCGAACAGGAGGCAAAAGAGAAGCTGGCTATGTCCGGTTTTACACCTAAATATGGCGCCAGGCCTATCATTGGGATTATCCGGTCGAGGCTGAGAAGACCTTTATCGAAAATGATCATCGCAGGAAAGATTGGAAAAGGTTCTGTTGTGACAGTAAAAACAGACGATCAGGGGGAAATTATTTGGAATACGGATTAGGAATTATTACTTTTGGCACACTTTAATTAAATATTTAACCCAATTTAATATAACAATTTATGGATACTTATGATATTGGCGGTAGTGAAGTAAAAGGCGATGCCAGTGAAGCGATTAGTGAAATCCAGCAGAACAGAACATTGCTGGTTGAAAAACTCACAGCGAATGTACCTGTTAAACCTGAGATCGTTCAGGGGCTGACGAAAATCGATGAAGTGTTTGACCATTTCAAACCACAGATTGGTGTTGACTTTCAGGACAGCGAAGGCGTCTCAAGGGAGGAAAAACTCAACTTCAGAAGTCTTGCTGATTTTGGAGTTAAAGGAATAACGGCTCAAAGCGAATTCCTCCAAAACCTTACGATGCAAAAAGAGCAGTTGCAGAAGATCATCAAACAGCTTAAAAGCAATAAGATGATGAGGAAGGCGCTGGAAAATCCTGAGACGAAACAAGCTCTTCTAAATTCCATCTATGCCATGATCAAGGAAATTGAGAAGGCGTAGATGATGCTTAGCAGAACCCCACCCCCAGCCCCTCCCCCAAGAGGGAGGGGAGTGACCCCACCCCCAGCCCCTCCCCCAAGAGGGAGGGGAGCTGAAATTGATAAGGATTAAATGATTCTAAAATTTAACATGTATTCCAAATAAATAAAAAAATATTCTATGGATCCTCAAGAAAGAAAAGAAGCCAATATAGAGCAATTCAGGGAAAAAGTAGCCTCGGATATCAGCAAAGTTGAAAAGCCGGAGGAATTACTGCAGACAAGTATAGACAAATTGACCGTGGTTGGCGGTTTTGATTTGCTGGAAGCAGCCATTGAAGGTGTTCAGAACCTGAATCCGGAAAGGAAAGCCCGGAAAAAAATATTTCTGTCTGAATCAGCAAAGAAAAAGGAACGGGAAGACCTGAAAAAGGTGCTTGAACTGTGGGCTGCCATCATACAGTCATCAGAAAGTGTTTCTGATATGGTGGAACAATCGGAAAAGAGTTCACTCATTGCAGAAAAGACCCTGAAAGATAACCTGTCAAAAGCGATTAATGAGACACGTGAACTTGAGAAATCGTACCGTTCAGTGGCCCT
>CAZUYY010000163.1:0-6164 GCA_964624935.1 uncultured Prolixibacteraceae bacterium | reverse complement strand
CATTCGTACACGTTAACCCCGCTTAATTATCTTTTCACCCAGTTCAGTGTTATTCTGAAATATATTCAGCTTTTGTTCCTCCCGGTGCATCAGAACTTAGACTATGATTTCCCGATCTCAAATTCTTTTTTTGAGATGAGAACTCTTCTGAGTCTCCTTGTCCTTTTATCCTTGATTTTTCTTGCAGTATTATTTTTTAAAAGATACCGGATCATTTCATTTGGTATCTTTTGGTTCTTTCTCACCTTATCCATCGAATTGGGTTTCATTCCTTTAAATGATCTGATTTTCGAACACCGGACCTACCTCCCTTCATTTGGTTTTTTTCTGATCCTTACTGCGGTCATCTACCTTTTACTATGGAACAAACACAAATACATTGCAATTTCCATCTTTGTTATCATAATAGGATCAAATTCCGTGCTGACCTTTAAAAGGAATGAAGTTTGGAAGGATAACCTTTCACTCTGGAGTGATGCTGTATCAAAATCTCCGGATAAAGCCAGGCCAATTCTTAATCGTGGCTATAGCTATAAAAATATTGGACAAGTTGACAATGCAATAGCCGACTACTCAGAAGCAATAAGAATTAACCCGGATTATTTAGATGCGTATGGTAACCGTGGCTCAAACTATCTGGAACTTGGGCAATGGGACAAGACCATATCGGATTATTCCAATGCGCTCAGGATTGACCCGAAATTTTCTCAGGCATATTACAACCGTGGCTTTGCCTATATCAACCTTGGTCAGTGGGACAAGGCAATCGACGATTGTTCCAAAGCGATCGCAATCGATCCGAAATATACCAAAGCCTATTGTAACCGTGGCCTTGCCTATTTCAACCTTGGTCATTTGGATAAAGCGATAGTTGATTACTCCAGTGCGCTTTCGATTGACCCGAATTTTACTCAGGCTTATTCCAACCGTGGCATTGCCTGGTTTAACCTTGGTCAGTGGGACAAAGCAATAGCGGATTTCTCAAGTGTGTTAAAGATTGACCCGGAAAATAAACAAACATATGTAAACCGAGGCGTAACTTATGAGCGCCTGGGACAGTTGGACAAAGCAATAGCCGATTACTCTAAAGCAATCGAATTAGACCCAAAGCATTCCGTTGCCTATTCCTATCGTGAAATTGCAATCAGAAAATTACATAGTATTAAAAAAAGTGACTTTGTGACTCTGTGACTCTGTGACTCTGTGACTTTGTGACTCTTTTTCTTTATGTTCTTTGTGCAAATCTTTGTGACCTTTATGGTTGTTTTTTTAAATAGTCATAATTTTACAAGCAGGATTGGGGTCTCCCCTCCCTCTTGGGGGAGGGGCCGGGGGTGGGGTTCTAAAGCCAAATTTTATGAAAAAACCGCCTGGAAAACACACTAAACCGAACAAGTATTCTGACATTACCGGCTTAGCTATTATTATTCTGTTGGGAATCATCATTTATTCCAACTCTTTTACCTTTCCATTCCATTTTGACGATTTTCGCAACATCGTCGATAACACGAATATCCGTAATTTGTCGGATATGAAAGCCATTTGGAATTTTAGTCCTAATCGTCCTGTTGGTACATTCACCTTTGCCCTTAATTATCATTTTAACCAGCTTGATGTCCGTTACTACCATCTTGTTAACCTGATCATCCATCTCATCAATGCCTGCCTTGTCTGGTGGCTCACCCTTTTGATCTTTTCTTCCCCAGTCTTAAAAGATAATCCGATCGTAAAGCAAAAACGAGCTATTTCCTTCTTTACAGCTTTACTATTTGTTTCACACCCTCTTGCAACTCAATCTGTCACCTATATTGTCCAACGGCTTGCCTCCATGGTCGCTATGTTCTATTTCCTTTCCCTGTCGCTTTATATGAAGGCCCGGCTTTCAGATAAAGGAAATATTTCTAAAACCCTGTTGTTTACTGGCTCATTGATCTCTGCTGTTCTGGCTATGTTAACAAAAGAAAATGCCTTCACGCTTCCTTTTGCCATCCTGCTCGTTGAAATATTCTTTTTAAGGACACAGAAATTTTCAATAAATTTCAAGGATTATCGCGTGATACTCTTAATAGCAGCATTGCTGGGGTTGCTGTTGATCATCCCGTTAAAGTACTCTTTCAGCATTTTCAAAACCATCCCTCCTACTCAGGGTAATATTTATCCGGTAACTTCACTTAATTATCTTTTAACAGAGTTCAGCGTCATTGTCAAATATATCCAGCTTTTGTTCCTGCCAATCAATCAGAATTTAGACTATGATTTCCCAATCGCAAATACTTTTTTTGAGATCAGGACACTGCTTAGTTTTGTAGTACTTTTATCATTGATCATTCTGGCTATATTCTCATTTAAAAGATACAGGATCATTTCTTTTGGCATTTTCTGGTTTTTTCTTACGCTGTTAATCGAATCCAGCTTCATTCCGATAACTGACGTAATTTTCGAACACCGCACCTATCTTCCATCCTTTGGTTTTTTCCTGATCCTTACTTGGGGCATATATGTTTTATTATGGAAAAAATACAAATACCTTGCAATTATTATCTTCCTTATCATAATAGGATCAAATTCCTGCCTGGCTTATAAAAGGAATAAAGTTTGGAAGGATCATCTTACACTCTGGAGTGATGTTGTATCAAAATCCCCGGATAAAGCCAGGCCGTTAAACAATCTTGGCTTTGCTTACTGGAGCCTTGGGCAGTTGGACACAGCAATGGTCTATTATTCCAAAGCGATAATGATTAACCCGGATTATTATACGAATTTAATGCCAGTGTTCCTGCTGACACAGTAAGGTCTCCCCCAACCGTCAGAGTCCCTGTTGAAGAAGGTTTCTTTGTATATGCACCTGAAATTTTAAGGTTTCCATAAGCAGGTGTTGTTGAAACTGTTTGACCAGAACTTGAAGGTGAAATATAACCAACTGTGGAAGTTGGCGAAATTGTGTTAGTGGCAAAACCGGGCCAGCTTGTTGCCGAATTATTACCCAGATTGAATGTACCACCTGAAGCAAGCGTAAGTGTCCCAGTTGCATTAAGCGTATTACCTCCATCATTGAAAATGCTGCCTGAAGTCACATCACCAATTGTAAGATTGGTAACTGTAGTTGTACCGCTAAGCGTGACACCTGATGTATTATTTATATCAAGTGTCGAGTAGGTTCCGCTCACCGCCGTCTGTGACCCCGATCCATTATATTCGACAATGCCTCCCCATGTTTTGCCTGATGTAATTGGAGTAGAAGATGTATTCTGTGTCGTGATGGTCCCTGCATTTGTTACATTGGTGACTGTCAATGTATTTGTACCCATATTCAATGTTCCGCCGGAAGTTGTGTTCAAGGTCGTAGCTGTGATAGCTCCACCCGCATCATCGGTCCCGCTGGAATTGCTCAGGGTCAGGATGCCATAAGTCCCTGACGCCACAGTCTGTGCGCCTGTAGAGATATTATAATTAACAGTGCTGCCTGAATTCAGTGTGCCAATGGTGGGAATTGTCGAATTATTTAATATTAAAGTGTTTGAACCTGATAAAGCTGCCGAGATATCTATGGATCCGCTGAATGCATAACTAGATGGCACTGTAAATGTTATTGCCGCAACAGAAGAACTCCCTAATACAACCTTTGAGCCTGTTCCTGATACAGTCCATGCTGCCCCTATAGTTGCTGTCGTCCCGTTTGTAATATTAAACACCTGTCCATCTGCCGTAAAGCTGCTTGGTGCTGTGCCTGTGCCGTCAGTGCTTGTACCCCAGTTACTTAGTGTTTGAAGTGCACTTGCACCGCTCGATTTATTGTAATAATTCGTTGCTCCAGGCTTAAGAGCTATTAATATAGCAGCCCATTGTTCACTTGCACCAAGTGTCGCCGATCCATTTCCTGTTGAGCCGGCAGTAGTCATAATATTCTCCCCCACGCCGACAGTGCCGGCGGGACTGGAAGAGGACTGAGCGTATGAATATAGCGAGTTAAGAGTGGGTGAGGTCACGGTAAATGCTGACACTGATGTAGCATCGTCAAACGCTCCCACTAACATCAAAACCGCAGCATTGGCACTTGCCGTTGTTATAGAGATCACTCCCGAAATAGAAGTAGAGGCAGTTGTAGAGTATGTATAGGAACCAGGTGTAACGTCGAAAGGCCCACCCGTTTGTCCATTGGGTAAATATCCACCTGTAGCACTTACTCCACTAAAGGCAATAATGGCACCCGCTCCATGACAATTAGTGCCGCTGACACCTATAGTAAAAGTGAATGATGAACTCTCCGTGCCATCCACCACACGGTATAACGACGTGACAGTATGTTGTCCTCCTCCATCTTCAATATCTTGATAACTTATCAAAGTCCAACCGCTACAATTAGCAGCATAACCACTATTGCTACTGGCATGGGTAAGTGCCGATATATTCGCTATCATTATATCTCCGACATTGACAGTTGGCTTATTGATGGTGAGTAAATTTGTGCTGTTAGCATCAAGAACATAGGCCTCTGTAACATTTGTTGTTCCCCCTTCTTGGGTTATTTGCGCAAACAAACTATTCGTCAAAAACAGGTTGGAAATAAAAAATACCAGGATGAATGCTCCAAAAAGAATATCTTTTCTTTTGGAAATGCGTAAGGATATTGTTTTCATATATTGTGTGATATTATCTTTGAATTGCTGTTGAAAATTATCTGGATCATTAAGACTATTATTATGGAGTAATCGATGATGGCGAAGCAGGTGTACTGGAAGTGGCAACCAGAGTTGCTGAAATGGTTGCGTTACAACTGTTGGCATCGGTCACAACCACAGTATAGGTTCCCGGCCCAAGTCCGGTTTGATTTTGAGGTTGCCTTGAACCTGAAAGATTAGACCAGCTATAGGTATCTGTACCTGTACCACCGGTAACCGTCAAAGTTATAGCCCCGTTGAAAGGTGCGGTGGGACAGGTAGGTTGGGTAACGGCAACACTCAGAGCCAACTTTGCAGGTTGGGTTATTGTTATCGATAAAGTGGCAGTACATCCACGCGAATCTGTAACCGTTACACTATAAGTGCCGGCCACAAGACCAGTCCTTTGATATTGACCCGAACCTGTTTGATCAGCCCACTTATAAGTATAAGGACCTGTACCGCCAGTGACTGACAGAGTAATGGCTCCATTGGAGCCTCCAAAACAAGAAACGTTGGTCGTCTGAGTGACGGTTACAGTCAGAGCCGCTGAAGGCTGGGTCACTATGCCGGAGGCTGTGGCGGTACAACTGTGCGCATCCGTGACAGTTACATTGTAGGTGCCGGCACTGAGTCCGGTCAGGTTTTGAGTTGTTGGTTTACCTTGTCCCCAATTATAAGTATAAGAAGGGGTACCTCCTGTAACCGTAAGCGTAATTGTTCCATTCGAGCCGCCATAACAAGATACCGGAGTTACAGCCGTTGAAGCCGTCAGCGCTGCCGGCTGTGTTACCAATGCAGTAAAAGTGGTCGCACAACCTGTGGATGCTGCTGTAACGGTGACATTGTATGTGCCGGCTGACAGTCCCGGAATAGTCGTTCCGCTGCCTGATCCGCTGCCGGTTGGAGAAACCCTCGTCCATGTCCACGTGAGGGTCGTTCCTCCCGTTACGTTCATCAGAATAGAGCCATTGGTGCCACCATAACAAGATGGCTGTGGAAGGGTGGTGGTAACTGTCAGTTGACAGGAAACCGTATCGTTCTGCGTATTATATGTTTGTCTGCCGCAATTGTCCGTAAGTTTCACGGTTACGTTACAGACCGTGGGACCACCCTCGGCCGGAGGAGTCCAGGAAACAAATTGTTGTGTGGCATTTGGCGTAAAAGTTCCGCCAAGGCTTGCAGACCACAGAATGGTATAATTACTCATGTTTGTACCTGCCGGAACGGTAAAAGTCAATGGAACAGGCGTTCCTGAATAAACGTGGCTGGGAAGGCCCGTGATAGTCGGAGATACCGTTTTCCGGCCGCAGCTCAGGAATGAAAAATTAAAAAATGCCCGCTGCGCTGCCACATTGGCCGGATCATTTGCACCGGCTATATTGTGGCTGGCTTCCATCATTACTGTCCCACGGCTGGTATCGCCCATACCGGGACCATAAGCAATAATGGCAACTCTGTATTTTAATTGACTATTGGGATATTGGTACTGTTGTGTTTGTAAAG
>CAZUYY010000162.1:0-6188 GCA_964624935.1 uncultured Prolixibacteraceae bacterium | reverse complement strand
TGCAGTGGGAGGAATTTTTAATCTCGATCAATCTTCATCCGCCATTGCACTTAAAACAATAGATGGCGGTGATAATTGGAATGGTTTAAACTTTGCTCCAGCACATGACCTCAATTCGGTCTATTTCATCAACGAACAAATCGGATATATTGTAGGCTGGGATCTCTTTACAGATCCACGAGGGGCTGTATTTAAAACTTATGACGGTGGCTTGAATTGGGTTACTTTTTCGGTGGATGCACAAAACCAATTAAATGCAGTAACTAGTCCTGATGCAAATACAGCCTATGCAGCAGGAGAAGGTGGAAAGATCCTGAAAACCACGGATGCAGGGGCCAATTGGACGATTAACTCCCAGGGTTATTCAACATACTTCACTTCCCTTTGGTTCCTTAATAAGGATACGGGTTTCATGACAAGCTACGATTACGAGACGATGACGGGAAACATTCATAAAACCACAGACGGAGGCACCAACTGGGATTATATCCAGCAGGGATTGAACACCCAGTTATACTCAATTTGTTTCACAGATACCTCCAGAGGGTATGCAGTTGGAACCAAGGGAATGATAATGAAGACAATCGATGGAGGAAACAACTGGACCTCCCAGATCGGAGGATCATTTCATTCCTTAAGGTCTGTATCTTTCGCAAACCGTCCTACAGGGTTTATCGTAGGTGACAGTGCGGTAATTCTTAAAACAAGCAATGGAGGTGTTGCCGGAATTGAAGAAAAAATACAACCTGTTTCCTCATACAACATCTATCCTGATCCTGCCTCAACCAAAATAACTATTGTGAATGCAGGGTCAATGAAAAATGATGAACCCCGGGTTGTGATCTATAATTCCATCGGTGAAAAGATCATGAACGAACAAATCATGAATCTTCCTGCTGAAATCGATATCTCTTCGCTTCCAGCCGGGATTTACCTGTTAAAAATCATCTCAAAGGAGAAGCAAGAGATAAAAAAGCTTATTAAACTCTGAAGATTAAGGATTATTTCAGGCCCCTGAATGGGAGCTACAGTTAGGGTCAATGAAAAAAAGAAGACGCCAATAATCGGCCAAAAATAATTTTCAAATCTTAGCGCTTATTAGCGTCTTCGCGGTGAAAAATGATCTCCACCATTTCTTTTTTTCGCGTCTCACGTCTCGCGTCTCGCGTCAAGAATTCCGCCTCCTTCTTGGGGGAGGGGGCCAGGGGGTGGGGCTGTTAGAACTTCAATTTCAGACTCAGGAAAAACTGTCTCCCCGGTGCCGGCTGATAACTATTATATTCCGGCCCGTTATTCGGTTCAGTAAATCCAAAGTAGTGTTCGTCAAACAGGTTCTTTGCAAACAGACTGAGTTCGCTCTTCACTGGCCCTAAATTGAAAGCATAGCTCAGGTCTGCTCCAAATGTAGTGAAGCCATTAACCCAGGAACTCCGAATGTATTTTTGACCATTGACAATATCGGTATAATGGTTGTAAATAGAATCATCAACCTGGATGCACCATTTCGACTGGTATTCCACATTCAGTCCAACCGTAAAATGTTTCAGGAATTTAACGGCTCCTTCAACATAGAGAACATGCTGTGGGCACTGTGGGATCCAATGGCCTGAAACACTATCTGGTGAAGTATACTGATCATGTGAATAGGTGTATGCAACACTAAATTTCAGGAAATCAACAGGCAGATAAGATGCAGATACTTCTAACCCATATCTTGTACTTGCACCCACGTTTCCGTAAAATGCGGTGTTGTTTCCTCTTCCGACGACACTATAACGATAGAAATCGTTTTTCGTGTTCACATAAAACCCATCGATATCATAGTAAAGCCTTTTTCCAACGCTGCCTCTAACTCCTAATTCACCTCCCAGGAAGGTTGAAGGCTTGATCGTTTCATTGAATCCTCCCCAGTGTGCCGGATTGTTGTAGAGCTCATCTTCTGTCGGAACAAGGAATCCGGAACCGTAACTTGCATAAAGATTGAGGTATTTTGCGATATCATACGCAAGTCCGAATCGTGCAGACGTGTTCGAAAATGACCTGTTTCCTGATGCCTGAATGAGAGAGTCGGGTAACGGAATGTTATTGACGAGTTGGTTATAAACATAATCATAACGAACATTGAGTGTTGCATAGAGTTTTTTCACGATATCCAGCTTGTCGATGAAGAAAACGCCTAAGCTTCTTTGTTTAATTACCTGGTTGATTAGTTCGTTGGTCGAATCAAAGGCAGCTTCACTGAAATAGTCATTGGAAGCGGGGTGAGGTTTTGAATTGATCGTAGCTTCACTGAAAACTCCATACTCAGTCTCCGTCAGCATTTTTGATTCATAATCTACGCCAAGGCTCATATGATTCCGAAGGTTGTCTTTTCCGAAATTCAGATCATACTGGGCCGACAACCCGCTGTTGACAAAAGGTTTATGGTCATCGCCATTATTTGAAGTTTCCCTGTAGTCATTCAGTCGCATAAATGCTTTTACAAGAATATCCTGGTTGTTGGAAATATCAAATTTCCCGATGAGGGCACCGGTCAGCCTTTTTGTTTTATGGAACTCATTGTATGGAACAGCATCGGTGTTTGCAGCCTGCGGACCGTATTCTTCATAACGGCCCCAGCTGATCCCTTCTGAATTCTGGTTAAAATAATCTGTGTATGAAAGTAATTGTGTGATCTTTATTTTACCTGAAAGGGTCCAGTTCGCTTTTTCACTGAAGATATCCCCGTAATAAGCCTGGTGTGTACGATAACCGGTGCTTTGGTCATGAGAGTATGAAACCCTGTAATTTAAATTTCCCTCGGTGCCATCTACCTGTCCTAAAACCTTCCAGAAATTATATGAGCCTCCCGATGCATAAAATGTTGTGTTGAGGGGTTTCTTACCCCCATCATAAGTGAGTATATTCAAAACGCCGCCTGTTGAACCGGCTCCGTACAAGGAAGCAGCAAGTCCTTTAACTACTTCCAAATTGGAAACAGTAGCCCAATCGACATCGTAAAGATCGGGAGCAAATCCACCCGGGTCATTAACCGGAATTCCATCAATCATCACGCCAATTCCCCTAAAGCCACTTTCGGTCAAAACTCCTTGTCCACGGATATATACGTGAACCCGTGAGCCGTCAGAGGCGCCATTATCTATTCTTACTCCCGGTACAAGCCGTAATTCTTCATCAGCATCGTTACCCTTTGAAAATGTTGTCAATTCATCGGGCGAAACAACGGTTATGGATGCCGGAATTTCATTAAGCGGTGTTTTAGTCCTGGTAGCAGTCACATTGATTTCACCGAGATCTTTTATTAAAAGGGTGTCTTTCTTCTGTACGGGTTGTGTTTTTTTCTCCTGGGCAGAAACCGATATCATCGCGAGAGAAAAAATACATACGAGAATTATGTATATTGATTTCATATATTAATTTAATTAGTAAATGATAAATAATAATAAAGAAAGCATGATAATGCCTTCATAATCTTCTTGAAATAAAATGCTGATTAAAGATCAGGCGAATTTGGGAGGAGGGGCGGATGGAATGAGAATGATGGATTTAATTTTGCTATCTGGTTCAAAAAATAATATGACTGAATAAACAGTGGGAGTGTGAATAGAATATTTATTCACCAGGGCCTGTTTGATGATATGATACAGCATGGCCTGTGTATTCCTGCTTCTTTCCGGCAGACTCATTCCGGAGATCAATCTGGAATATTTATCGTAACTGGCAAGCAATTGTTCTTCTTTGGTATCATTTATACACCTGAAAATAATGGAAGTTCCCGAGGCTTTAGAGGAAATGACATCATACATCTTTCCCTGGTAACAGAACTCCTCCTTGTCAAGCATTTTAAAATCACGATCGGTAGCGGGATTGATAAGGAAGACATCAATAGTATGATCCTGGAAGGAACCGGTGCTGATCATCCCTTTCATCTCACGCTTCACATGGATCTGATCACACCTGAATACAAAATAGTATCCAAAAATGTTGAAAAGGATCACCCCGGCAAAAAAGATGGAAAAGAATTTCCGTATCATCAGACTACAAAATTTTCATCCCTGTTTGCGCAAATGTACAAAATTGTAATTAGTTCAGAAACAAATTACCTAATGCAGCACAACAAGTTTTTTGGTTTGGGTAGTCTTCTCTGTTATCATTCTGCAATAATAAATCCCCGGTGAAAGGTTGCCAACCTCAACAGAAAACTGATGATTTCCAATACTTTCCACTTTAAGAGAATAATTTTTTCCGACTTGCTGCCCGGAAGTATTGAGGATATCGAAAGTCACATTTGAGGTTTCGGGTAACGAGTAACTAACATATAATACACCATTGGCAGGATTAGGGTACAGTGAAAAATACATGGAGTTTGTTTTAGTCGGGATACCCACTGCGGGCCCTGTGGTATATACCCAAAGTGCAGGATCGCCAAGGAGTACGCAATCATATTGGGTCCAACGTTGTGCTCCCGGTTCGAATTCTCCGGGTAAGCCTATAAATGGTGCAGTCTGGATTTTCGATATCGCCTGGTCATATCCAATATGATTCTCAGGAAGCGTATCATTAAATAAAGCACTTACGAACTGACGTTCCAGGTGTTCTGATGGCCCATCAGTTGTACCCTGGTCGAACCAACCAAACCGGGTATTAAAAATTCCTGATACAACAAAATTATCGATGGCAAGACTTTGTGAAGCAATACAGCCGGAATTGTCATAACCTCCGTCATCACAGCCTTGTGTATAGAGAAGCGAGTAATTATGATCAATGCCATTGACCAGGTAAAAATTAGCATCGGTGATTTGGCTGATGTCAAGGCGTATCATATAAGAAGTATTTGCATGACCAAGGTGATGGATGAATGAAGTTCCCTGATTGATCAAAGCCAGTAAAGAATCTGTACCCCATGTCCAGTGGCTGGTTGAATCACTACCCCCTGTCAATGTATCATAGAGCTTTACAATCTGATTTAACCCTAATGGAATTCCGTAAGAGAAGTACCCGTTGTCACTGTGGCTACCGATCAATAGATCCATAAAAGGTCCTCCCAGCGTAACAGGGTCGTCATATAAATATTCCCCCAGCAACAAAGGACGGTTGTCTTCACCAGGTACATGGTTTGCCTGGTAGGAGACCGACTTGTGGATCATGGAAGCCTGGTCGGTCGCAGAGGTAAATGGAAGCCGGCCAACAGCCAGATCAGGAAGCAGGTCTGTGGAATCTCCGGTTCCTCCATAGACATGGTTGTTATTTGCAAGGTCAGTACCATCCACTGCACAATAATATAGATCAGTGGGAATATCATAACTTTCCTCTTCAATCCCACCAGTGCCATAATAGACAACACAATAAAAATCCCGGGATGGAACCCACTCTTCTGTACCTCCTATAACGACATATTCAATACCATTATTTTGGTATTCCTGCCTGATATAGTTCCTGATTTTTTCAGGGAGATCCCAACCAGACATTTCAGAGCCAATATCTTCAGTACTTGCAAACTGGGTTGTCAGCCCAACCGAAGCGTAATAATTTACCAGGTCAGCAAACCCAGCTTCAAAAGCAGAAGGAGTAATAATCAGGATCTGGTAACCAGTACTTTTTTTCGACACAACAGGATATTGATTCATCATTTCCGGGTTCTGTGCAAATGCGCGCACACGGTTGAGTGCATTCTTTGATGAAGTCAGATTTTTCAAGGCAGTAACCGATGAGTGATCTGACCGGGTTTTGATCCTTACCGTAACATCCCTGAAATATGAAACTTTCCCGCTTGCCGGGTTATAACTTACCGGCGTATAGGTCGACAATGCAAAAGCAAAGCCATTAAGATATTGCGTAAAAAGATGTCCCACGGGCGAAGCAGGATAGTCTGCATTCATCCTGTAAACGGCTTCATTCTTAAGAAAATGCCCTGAAGGTCTTTTGGAAAGAGGGATAACATCCTGTTTCGGATAAAGCAGATATGTTTCCGGTAGAGTGATCTCATTTTCACGGATGATCTCAATGGATTCGGCTGATTCTCCTGGTGGAAGCATTAGTGAAACAGCGAGGTAGGGAAGAGTAGGTTCACCTGGTATGCCTGATTGCACAGCTTTATCAATCGTTACCGTTTGGTACTGACCGGTATTTCGAATTGAGCAACTAATGTGAAATGTCTTTTCAACATTTCCTGAAAAAACTGACAGGGA
>CAZUYY010000161.1:0-6208 GCA_964624935.1 uncultured Prolixibacteraceae bacterium | reverse complement strand
CATTGGTCGTGAATGATGTTCGCAATCTTTTCTTCCAGTCCAATTAACTTTGCTTCCTCAATTCCGGTTATTTCCCTGGGATTGTCTTTGATACCAAGATAAAACTCTCCCCCGGCATCGTTTGCAAAAGCAAGGATGGTTTTTGCCAGATCGGAATTAGAGGAAAGCATTTCTTTAAATTCCAGTTTTCTTCCTTCTGGTTGGTTGAGTATCTCAAAGAGTTTATTCATGGTTTAATGTGGCCTGGCATCATCTTACACAGTTTTTATTCGAAACAGGCAACGAAATTAATATTTATCAAATTTATGAAAAGAAGTAACTTCCATCGCAGAAGCAACTATTTTATTTTCCCCTGAGCACATAAGGAAATTGTTCAGATGGGTGAAGTTCCAAGTGCGAAGTGCAAAGAACGAACCGGTTAGATTGACCACCTCTCACCTCTCACCACTCACCTCTCACGATTTTCGCGTTACGCGTCATGATTTTTTCCCCTCCAATACAATCTCTACCTTTGCAATCAAATTATCATGAATAGATGAGTAAGAAAGTTTTAGTAATATCCTCCAGTCCCCGTAGAGGCGGTAATTCAGATTTATTGTGCGACCAGTTTGTATCCGGATCAGAGGAAGCCGGACATCAGGCAGAAAAGATCTTTCTTAAAGATAAAAAAATCAATTATTGTACTGGTTGCGGGACATGTATTGACAGAGGAAAAGGTTGTTCCCAGAAAGATGACATGGCTGAAATTCTCGATAAAATGGTGACGTCAGATGTGATCGTGATGGCCACCCCTGTATATTTCTACACCATGAGTGCCCAGTTGAAGACCTTTATAGACAGAACCTGTGCCCGGTATACTGAAATCAATAATAAAGAGTTTTATTTCATTATCACCGCTGCCGACAATAGTCATAAAGCAACGGAAAGAACCCTCGAAGGGATCAGGGGATTTACTTACTGCCTTGCCGGGGCAAAAGAAAAAGGAATAATCTATGGAACTGGTACCTGGAAGGCAGGAGAAATAAAAGGAAGTAAAGCGATGAATGTGGCTTATGAAATAGGTTTCGAACTTTAAAGATCCCTGCAGGCAGATTAGGAGAGTTTGAAGACATCAACTCATGTCTCACCCCACTAACCTATCCAGCTTCTCTTTCCATTTCTGCCAGTCAGACATCGCTTTCTCCTGAAGTTGTATAAAAGCCTTGGTATGATTCGGATGAACAAGGTGACACAGTGCATGAATGATCACATATTCAATACAGGGTTTTGGGGCTTTGATCAGTTCAGGATTCAGGATGATCTTTCCTTTGGGTGTGAAAGTGCATAGGTTTTCGCTCTTTCCCGGTACCATTGCCTTAACAGGGATTTAGCATTCGATTTTTTCCGGATCTGAACTTCAAAGAACCTTCCTCGAAAATTAACGGAGTTTGATTTCCCTTCAATAACCTTCAACCGGTATTGCCGGCCAAGGTATAAATGAGTTTCTCCGCTGACATATTTTTTCTCAGGTATTCTCGGATAAAAGGATAAAAAACAGCTCTGCTGTTTCAGGATCCAGGGAACTTTCTTCCTCACTTTCTCCTTTATTCTTTCAATCGAAGAATTCACCGGCGCTTTAACAATGACTTCCATCTCGGGGGTAATTGTTATTCCAAGGGATTTCCTGTCTGAAAACAGCAGCCGGAAATCGATGGTCTTTGAGCCGAAATCAATGGATTTTCTCATTTCTTATAACGGATCTTAGCAACATCAACGATCCGTTCCGTAATGCCGTCTATCTCATTAAAAGTCATCTGCAGATGATATTTGTCCCTTACCTCATCAATCAGGTAGTCGCCGATCAGATGAAACATTCGCTTCGGAACGTCAATCTTGAATTGCCAGTCCACGACGATATGCTGCCTAATAATGTCGTCTGCTGCAATTGCAATATCCGTGGAAATGCTTTTTAATACTGTATCATCTTGCCTGTAATCCACATCATCAAAATACCGCTGCAAAACGGCACGCCTTAATTTCAGGAAGAAAGCCAGCAGCGTATTATAAAACACAACCCGGATCGCTTCATCTTTCAGGAATTGCTGATAAGCTTCAGCATCCATCTTGTTGATAATGGTTTTAAAAATGTCCCACAGTTCGGAATGTAGCTGCGGAAGTTTCTTAACTTCATCAATGATGTTGTTAAGCGTCTGGCCAAGATCGTCCGGGTCAAAATCCTCAAAAGAAGAGTACAGTTGAAGCGCATCATCCAACTGCTTAATCACTCCGTAATAATCAATGATGTAACAATATCTTTATCGGTAAATACACGGTTTACCCTCGCAATGGCCTGCAAAAGGGAGTGTCCCTGCAGTTCCCGGGTCAGGGGAGGGGCTGTTTGGGCCAGGCGTGGCACTCTTTTCGTAACGAATTTCGCTACTTATCAACCACGATCTTCTTCACAACGCTCCCCTCATCATTGTTAACCACAACATAGTAAATTCCTTCCGGAACAGGTCGAAGATCAATGATCTTTGTCAATGTTCTATTAACCTCCAGGTTGTCGGATTCATAGATTCTAACGCCAAGTATGTTGATAACGGAAAGATCATATGTCCGCGTTTCGGTTGAAGAGATCATCAATGTAAACTCCCCATCATTCGGAACCGGATAAATATTGATGTCAGCCGATGAATGCTGATTAATGCCGGTTGTAAGGATCATTACATGGTTCGAGGCCTCGGAAGAACAACCGTCGAGCGTCACAACAGTCCAGTAGTGTCCATCCTGTGTTGCAATATAAGTCTGTCCAGTGGCTCCTGCTATGAGTGTTCCCTCGAAATACCACTGGTTTCCTGTAGGTGCGCTGCTGTACAATGTAGTCCCGGTATTGGTGACAACAGGGGCAGGAGGAACAGGATTCACTGTTACTGCAAAATCCGGGGAAACCGTACCATTCCCACAGGAATTGCTTCCGAAAACAGTAATGTTACCTGAAACTGCAGAATTGCTGATAGTCACCGTGATGGAGTTGGTGTTAGAACCGCCCGTGGTAATAAACCCTGTTGGCACTGTCCAGGCAT
Organism: uncultured Prolixibacteraceae bacterium; assembly: GCA_964624935.1. Classification (GTDB taxonomy): domain Bacteria; phylum Bacteroidota; class Bacteroidia; order Bacteroidales; family FEN-979; genus FEN-979. Next base: position 3,146 of record CAZUYY010000161.1, on the reverse strand, counting down.
AAGCGGTGGCGCCGGTGATAGGCGGAACCGTGTAAACCTCGCCTGTAGCTCCAAGGCAAACAGAGGCAGGGCCGGTGATAGTACCTGCCGGAGAGGGTAACGGAGTCACAGTAACATTAAACGGAGGTGAAGAAGGCCCGTCGCCACAAGTATTGTTGCCTGCAACAATGATTGGGCCGCTGGTAGCATTCCATGCAAAGTTCACAGTGATAGCATTGGTGTTTGCTCCTGAAGCAATGGTTGCGCCTGTCGGGAGTGTCCATGCATAAGCCGTAGCTCCTGTTATCGTAGCAACAGAATAGGCCACCCCATTGGCTCCTCCGCAAACATCAGACGTACCTGTGATTGATCCCGCAGCTCCGGGAAGCGGATTCACCGTAACGTTCAACTGCGTAGGATTGGGTAAAGTACATCCCGAAGAATTAGAAAAATTCACATTGACCCACTGAGCTCCCGGGGCTGTCCATGTCACTGTGATAGCATTTGTGTTCAATCCATAATTGATGACCCCTCCGGAAGAAATATTCCAGACATAGTTGGTCATCCCTGATTGGGTCGTATAGGTGTAATATCCGGAGTTGACACATAAGCTTGTACTGCCGGTGATGGTCGGCGTAGTGCTGCTGTTGACCGTTACCGGATAAACAGCCGGTGTAACAGCAATACAACCGTTGGGATTGGTATAGTTTACCGAAAGAGACTGGGCACCCGGAGTATTCCAGGTAACGGTGACAGAGCTGGTTCCCGCGCCTCCCGTGATGCTGCCTCCTGCTGTAATTGTCCAGACATAACTTGTCATGCCGCTCTGGGTGGAATATACAATGCCGGGCACATTACTGCAGGAAGAGCCAGGTCCGGAGATTGTCGGAGTCGGTAGCGGGTTAACAGTAACATTATAACAACCCGGGGCAAGTCCGGTGCAACCAGTAGCATTCGTATAGTTCACACAAACCGTCTTTGTGCCTGCAGAGGTCCAGGTCACAGTAACAGTATTATTTGCTGTTCCTCCGCCTGCGGTGATGGTGCCTCCTGTGACAGTCCACAAATAATTGGTCATACCCGACTGGGTAGTGTAAGTATTCCCTGTGCTGTTCACGCACACATTTGACGGCCCGGCAATGGTCGGCGTCGGATAAGGACTCATGTTAATGAACAACTGGGAAGGCAGTCCATTACCGCAGGGAGCAGTTCCATAAACCATCAGATAACCGGGAACTGAATTGTATGCATAACTCACTGTAATGTTGTTGGTATTGGCCCCGGAAGTGATGGTGCCTCCGATCGGAAGTGTCCAAACATAACCGATAGCATTCGGGATCGTAACGGTATAAACATACCCTGAACCGCCCTGGCAGACATTGGAAGGACCGGTAATAGGACCCGCCGGACCTGATTGCGGACAACCGGTTGTAAAGGTCAGATCACTTCCGTTCGTCGTTCCCATGCTATTCATACCATTCGCCCTGAAATGGTAAGTAGTATTCACCAGCAAACCGGTAATATTTGCACTCACTGCTGTCGCGGTAGTGCCTGTTACGGTCAGCGGAGTGCCCGGAACATTGGTACCATAAGCTGCCGTCAGTCCATAATCAAAAGAAACGGTGGTTGATAGGCCATTGGCAGTCACGGTTCCATTCAATGTGGCCGAAGTTGTGAGAACCATTGTTGCCGTATTTGTCACCACGGTTGGAACAGCAGCAAGCGTGGTAAATGTTATATCGTTGCCATTGGTCGTACCTCCGGCGTTGATACCATTTATTCTGAAGTGATAAAGTGTTGCGGGAAGAAGTCCCGATATTGAAGCCGATGAAGGAGTGGCCGTATTACCGGTTACAACGCCCGGAACCCCGGGAACATTATTGCCATAAGCAGTGGTGAGTCCATAATCAAAAGTAACAGTTGATGAGGCTCCGTTGGCATTCACCGTTCCGTTCAATGTGCCGGTAGTAGCAGTAATACCCGTTGCTGCCGTAGTTACGACAATGGGTGGATTCGAGAGGGTGGAAAATGTCAGGTCATTCCCGTACGCAATCACATTGCCAGAGGTCCCTTTGGCCCTGAAATGATATAGTGTAAGTGGTGCCAGTCCTGTAACCGCTCCGGTAAATGCTGTGGGAGTCGTGCCTGTGATACTTGCCGGAACGCCGGCGATGGAAGTTCCGTATGCTGTCGTTAATCCATAATCATAACCAGTGACAACCGTGGCATTGTTAGCGGTAATACTTCCGTTTAACGTAGCCGTCGTACTTGTTATTCCTGCTGCAGCAGTTGAAGTGGCTGTTGGGTTGGCAGAGAACTGATAAGCGCCGATATCAGGAGGATTTGTCCGGCCCGCCCCGGTAATATCAATCGTTACAAGTGCAACATAAACCCCGGCTTTTGCAAGTCCTGGAGCGGTCGTATGAAGATCATTTGGCCCGGTAAACATAGGATCAATATTCAGGGAGTTGGCATCCTGACCTGTTGCTGTCTGCCAGGCTGCAAGTGTGGATTGATTACCTCCAAGATACCCGATGTTGGGATTAACCCCGTCATCATAGTAATCATTAAAGTTTATTGCTGTAAATGCAGTGTTCGCAGAAGCACAATAAACAGCATAGGTATTCCCGGTCGTTCCTGAAGCCAAGGTCATGGAATTTTTAAAAATATTATCCCGGATATTTAATCCGGTGATCCCGGAATAGATGGAAAGACAAGCGCTCCAACCGTTGTATGTAGGTTGCAAGGTTGCGCCGGTGAGCCATATGGAATTATAAAGGATGGTTATACCTCCGCCGTTTTCCAGATAAATCCCCGCGATCAGCCCATCCTGTGTAGCATTATTTCCATCTGCCTTGATATTAGTTATGGTATTGTTTGATATCTCCGTTGCAGAACCTGCTCCGTCCCCGTAATATATACCGTAATTCGCATAACCACCTGTACCAGTGTAATACCAGTCATGAATATTATTCTGCCGCATTTTGGTATTGGGTGAAGCTGCCCCGATCCAGATACCTGCCTGGGTAGTATTGGCATTGCCTGCTGCCGCTCCCATGATCTCATTGCCCTGAATGATAGTGGTATTAGACTGTCTCAAAAAGATGCCCCGGTACTGAATAGCCTGGGCATCAGTAGTCGAACCGATAGTGTTGTTGAGGATCTGC
>CAZUYY010000160.1:0-6259 GCA_964624935.1 uncultured Prolixibacteraceae bacterium | reverse complement strand
ACCTCCGATGCAGACAAGGGCATCCAATTTCATTTCTTCGTAATGCTTTTTGATCAACTTTGGTTTGTCAATACTGTTAAAGATTGAATCTCTCTTGAATGGATTTTCCCTTGACGTCCCGAGAATGGTACCCCCAAGGGTCAGTATACCTGAAAGCTGATTCTCATCTAAATGAACAAATTCCTGATTTATCAGCCCGAGAAATCCGGAGGAAATTCCAATGACCTCCATCCCGTATTCCAGTATAGCTGTTTTTCCTACACCCCTTATAGCAGCATTGATCCCGGGGCAATCTCCCCCAGCCGTCAGGATCCCTATGCGTTTTTGTTTTCCCGGTGTGGCCATATTATTTTAATTGAAATGTTCCTGAGCCAATCTGTTTGTCATCCGAATACACGGTAACATTATAGGATCCTTTCATTGCAGGCTTGTCATTTTCTTTTTTGGTCCATTTGACACATACATTCATCAACTTTCCTTCATAATCAATCTCCTGAAGAATGGAGTAGGGCAGGGATTGACCATTAAACATGAATGTATCGCTTTTTGACTTTGTAACGACTATTTTATCAGGCCTGCAGATACATACATAAATGATTTTCTTGCCTGGTTTCACCAGTGGATTTTCCCCAATAGTAAAACAGACGTTGACACGGTCGGTGCGGCTTGCCTTATCAGTGGGGGATTCTATATTCCCGCCTTTCAATTTTAAGGCGGTTGCCGTCACATCATAAGCTTTGATAAAGGCTGCCTGATTGACACGTTCCGTCAGTGCTTCCTTGTCTTTTACAAGTGATTGAGATTTCGTTTGTTCGTTTCTGAAGTCCTGCCTTATCTTTTCATTTTCTGCATGTAACTCCTGATTTACGGTATAAAGTGAGTCCATCTGCCTGACATATCCCTGTGCTATTTTTTGGAGCGTCTCCAGTTTTTTTCTGACTTTTTCGTACTCCCATTTAGTAGTGAGCAGGTTTTTAATCTCAACGGCATTGGCCTGGATCACGCTGTCTTTTGATTTTAGTGTATCAGAGAGTGCACCAAAGGCCTTCTTGGTCCTGTTGTGTTCGGCGACCACAGAATCCAACTCTTTCTGGAGATCTGTTTTCTCTAATTCTTTTTCTTTGATGAGGGATGTTAACTGCCTTCTCTGCATGAATGTCCAAATGAGCAGGAAGAGTAAAGCAAGGATTAATATACCGATAATTATCTTTACGGTCCGGGTAGTTTTTTGTTGTTCCTCCATAGAAAGGTGTTTTTTTATGCTGCAAATATAGAATAAAAAAACAGGATACCATGGGAGTATCCTGTTTTCAGGCTTCTCCTGAAGGGATTAATTTACTTTCAAGGCTTTTACTACATCCCCCTTTTCTCTTATGATTTCATTCAACCACCATTTTGGGTAACCGGGTTGTGAAGGCATGACTGCCTGACCCGTTCCATTGGTCTCAAATTTTCCGTCTTTCTCTTTTTTGATATTGCCGTCTATATATTTAACCAGTAAATATTCACCCAGCTTTTTCCAGCGTGCAACCGTTCCATCACCTGTTTTTACTGAATAGTTTGTAAGGTAAGTTCTGGCTTGATTCTTATCGGTCTTGTAAAGTGCAAGGGCTTCTTTATCGATCTTAGCTGTTTCATCGATATATCTCAATTCAAGTTCACTCTGAACTTTCTGGATGTCTTTGATCATATAGCTATAGCGGGTATAAGCCCAGTTTGCCACAAAATTGAATGTCCAGAATGCAGAGGTCGGCGAATATTCAACCATGCTTCCGTTCCCTTCAGCATAGGAATGGGGAACCTTAAGTATCCCGCAGTACATGGGGTTGAATACAGTTGAATAAGTGTCGTCGACACCAAACCAGAAAATACCTCCTATCGGGTCAGGTAACCATGAACGGCTCTGTGCCACAAACACAAACCCGGTTTGTTGTGTAGAAACGGCCCGTTCATTAACAAAATAATTAACACTATCGGTCGTCCAGTACATCGGGCGCCAGCGGTAAGGGCAGTCAAAAGGGCCGGCTCCAATATCATGGTTCATATCCATCTTGGTACCTTCAAAATGATCACGCATAAATCCCATCACATCATGAACAGAGACCTTCCTGTCGGGTTTTATCCATAGCGGCATCCGGTTTGTAGCATAACCCCATTTCCCTTTGGTGACATTACCCATGGCATAATCCTCGTATTGACCCATGTTGCTGTTCACATGGTTAAACATGGCCCAAACCCTGGCTTCGCAAGCTCTTGCACCGGAAAACGTGACCGGATCGTAGATATCAGCAAAACTGAATTCTTCATCTTTCCCATCAAACCATCCTTTTGCACGGGCAAAGGTGATTATATCTTTTGAATAAATGCAATTTTCAGGATCGTTCAAGGGAAACTGCGTGATCCGTGCCTGATTTGCATGTCCGCAAACATAACCATCGGGAATACGACGGGCAACCCAGATTGCGCCAAGTTCATTTTCTCCCTTTCCGATGATCTCAAAGATCCAGGCTTCATTTTTATCCGAAACCGAGATGGATTCACCTTCGCTGTAATAACCATACTTTTCAACCAGACCGGTCATGACCTGTATAGCTTCACGTGCGGTTTTTGCACGCTGCATAGCAAGATACATCATTGATCCATAATCAACAATAGCTTTCGACTGATGTTGAAGTTCATCACGCCCTCCATAGGTTGTCTCTCCCAAAGCGACCTGGTATTCATTCATATTTCCAACAACTGAGTAGGTATGACGAACCTGGGGTATCTTCCCAAGTTTTTTTCCGGTATCCCATTCGATAACATCCATCATCGCTCCGGCAGGATAATCCTTGGCCGGTTTGTAATATAACTCTCCATAAAGGGTATGTGAATCTGCCGCATAGGTGATCATCACCGATCCGTCGGTTGTCGCTCCCTTTGTGAATAAAAAATTTGTACATGCCGACGATCGCAGTCCGTAACCTGCAATCAGAAACAGCATCATTCCAGTGATTACTAGTGATTTTCTCATAATTTGATCATTTTTATTGTTTGAGTTAGTAAGGATTTAAAATAAAAATTTCGTATCTGTCATCCCACCATGTTCTGCCCAATTCCATTTATAGGAAATTCCTCCACGCATTTCGCTGTTATCTCCTCCTTTACCCGATGGATTGCTTTTTCAAATTTGTACTATTAAGAAACGGGTAATTTTTACAAAGGTATAAAAAATACAAATTCCCGACATTGAACCGCTAACAGGGAAAGCAGAAATATACTGATCTTTTTCATAATCACTTGCATGTAAAAAACGTGTAATTTTGTAAATCATAATCTCAATCTATGAAAAAAAATTTTCTTTTGATTTTTTTTTCATTCCTGCCATTCCTGATCTTTTCGCAGGAGACAAAGAAAAAATCAGATACTGCATCTACCAGCAGGATTTACCTGGATGTATCGGGGGGGCTATCTTTTCCGACAGGGGCGTTTGCCCAATCTGATTTAAATAATACAGAAGCCGGGTTTGCAACACAAGGTTTCGGGGCGCAGGTTAACCTTGACTGGATTGGTAAAAGTGACTTTGGTCTGGCGGTTCAATATACATTCCAGAATAACCCTCTGAAAAGTTCGGTCAAAAATGATACTTTGTCGGGGATGGGCAGTCCTTTGGGGACCGGCTCATGGACCAACCATTATCTCCTGGCAGGTCTTGTTTTTATGAAATTCATTCATAAAGTTTATATTGAAGGAAGAGCCCTGATCGGCGTAGTACTTTCCTCGAGCCCGGTATTCAATACCATTGACCCTGTTTATAAAACCCAGGACTCTAACACAGGTACCGGATTTGCTTATAGTTTACAAGTGGGTGCAGGGTATGCTGTTTCTCAGCGTTTATCCGTAAAAGGTAATATTGAGTATTTGGCAGGAACCCCTGCTATTCATCGTCAATATGGAGCACAATATACATATGATACCATAAGGCAAACATTAATATATTCACCTCCGATAACCTTTGACACGAAAAAAACGATTTCAACGTTATATATTAAAGCAGGCCTCGTTATTAAACTATCAAAATAGATCAAATGAATTAGTTTTATGCAACATCTTTACTTCTTAATCTCATGTTAAAAAAGCATTTACTCCCGCTTATCATTCTTCAATTCATTACTAGCCAGGTTTTAGCCCAGGTAAGTATCAAAGATTCCTCTATCGTCGTTCCGATGTTCTTTGCCAACTATTCTTACCAGTTTCCACAAGGGGGGCTGGCAGCAAGGTTTGGCGGCAACTCAACCATTGGGGGCGGTTTTATGGTAAAAACAAAATCAAACTGGCTGATTTCCGCGGAAGGAAATTATATTTTTGGAAATAATGTAAAAAACAGTGATTCGCTGATAAAAAATCTTGTTACATCTGAAGGTTATGTACTCGATGCTAATGGATATTATTCAGAAATAGGCTTCGGTGAATCAGGCTTTAACATCCTGGCAAAATTTGGCAAATTAATCCCGGTTCTTTCCCCGAATCCAAACTCAGGCCCTACGATCCTGGCCGGAGGTGGTTTTATGCAGGACAAGATCAGGATACACGATGGCAACGGTGATACCCCTCAAATTGATGGGGATTATAATAAAGGATATGACAGGTTGAACAATGGTTGGGTTGTAACCGGAACACTCGGATACCTGTTTTTAAGTAATTCAAGACTGATCAATTTCTTTGCCGGGTTTGAATTTGTACAGGCATGGACCAAATATCGCCGTGATTTTAATTTCGATACCATGAAACAGGATAAAAGTTCGCTTTCCACACAGTTCTATGCCGTAAACGTAAAATGGATGGTGCCGCTTTATAGCAGAAAGCCAAAAGATTATTATCTTTATTGATTGGGAATCACCTATATTCAATTAAGTATTGGTATCGGCAGTTAAAAAAATCGTTAAATCAGAATCCGTGCCTTGTTTATTCTCTACAACATATTCATTTTCTTCTATAGCTTAGGAATCCGTTGCGTTTCCCTTGGAAATGAAAAAGCAAAATTATGGTTGAAAGGGAGAAAAAACATTCTCCAAAAAATAGATGAGGCGCTTTCCGGGAAACCCATTGGTAAAAAAATTGCATGGTTCCATTGTGCAAGCCTTGGTGAATTTGAACAGGGCAGACCGGTTATTGAAGAATTCAGGGAAACCCATCCGGATCACCTTATTTTTTTGACTTTCTTTTCTCCTTCCGGTTATGAGATCCGGAAGAATTATGCCGGTGCAGATCATGTTTTCTATATGCCAGCCGATTATCCGGGAATGGCAGCCAGATTCATAAAAATACTTTCTCCCGATATCGTCTTTTTCATAAAATATGAGTACTGGTACAACTACCTGTCGATTTTAAATCGAAATGGCATTCCAACTTACATGGTCTCTGCAATCTTCCGGCCATCGCAACCATTCTTTAAAGTGTATGGTTTCTGGTTCAGGAAACAACTCAGGAACCTGAGTTGGTTTTTTGTACAGGATGAAGAATCGGAAAAATTACTCCGGAAGATCGGTATCCACCAGGTTTCAGTTTCAGGAGATACCCGGTTTGACAGGGTAAGCGCTATTGCCAGTCAGAAAAAGACTGTCGCAGTAATGGATGGATTCTGCAGGGGTACCCTTGTCATTCTTGCCGGGAGTACATGGCCTGCGGACGAGAAGATTCTTTTACCGTTCATCCTGGAACATAAATCAGAATATAAATTTATAATTGCTCCTCATGAGGTGCACAAGGAACGGATCGATGGGTTGATAATGCAATTAGGTTCGGGTAGTTTGCGGTTTTCACAGTTAACAGAATCGAATAACAGGGAAACCTGTTTCCTGGTGATCGACAGCATCGGGATTCTTGCCTCCCTATACCGGTACGCATTTATTTCGTTTATCGGCGGCGGGTTTGGTGCAGGGATTCATAACATCCTTGAACCGGCAGCCTTCGGTATTCCAGTGATTTTTGGTCCCAATTATAACAAATTCAAAGAGGCCCGGGAATTAATCCATGAAGGGGGTGCAATCACTATAAAAAATGAAGAAGATTTTCGTAAAGCGATTAAACATCTTACAGATACGCCGGGAGAAAGAAACCGTACATCGGAGATCTGTTCTGCTTATATTGCAAATCACAAAGGAGCTACTGCTCATATATTGAAACATCTCTATGAGTGAAAGCAGAAGGCTTGTTATTGGCAATATCCATAGTTGCTTTATGGCCTTCATGAATATGGAATAAGCTAAACACTTTCAAA
>CAZUYY010000159.1:0-6270 GCA_964624935.1 uncultured Prolixibacteraceae bacterium | reverse complement strand
AATACCTTATAGACAAGAAATATACCTGCAAAGACAAGCTTGCCATCAACGGAGGATCCAACGGTGGCCTGCTCATAGGAGCAGTAGAGACCCAGCGTCCCGACCTCTTCAAAGTCTGCCTGCCCGAAGTCGGCGTAATGGATATGCTCAGGTTCCAGAAGTTCACCGTCGGTTGGGGCTGGACCGTGGAATATGGCTCAGCCGACAGCGCCAAATATTTCAGATACCTCTACAAATATTCCCCGCTGCATAATATTAAGGACAGCGTCGAATACCCTGCCACCCTCATCTTGACAGCAGATCATGACGACCGTGTAGTCCCGGCCCACTCATTCAAGTTTGCCGCCACCATGCAGGAAAAACAAAAAGGCCCCAACCCCATCCTAATCCGCATCGAGATAAACCAGGGCCATGGCGCCTCCGGCTCCTCCCTCGCAAGGATCATCGAATCTGAAACCGACAAATGGGCATTCATGTTTTATAATATGGAAATCACGCCGATTTATAAATAATGACATTTCATCATTGCCTGTTGCACGGGCGACCGGTCCGGTCGCCCCTAACCTCCGTCGATATTCCCTGCCTCTTCGTCGAAAATATCCATAACCCCATCATGGAATATTTGTTAATATATTACCTTTGCGCCCTGTTTTGAATAATCGGACGACATGCTGACAAAAGAATTCAGTTCTAAAGGATACAAGGTAATCCTGACAGTTTTTTTATTTCTTGCCATTTCAACTTTTCTGTCAGGTCAGACACCGCATGATACGCTTCCTTCCAAAGTCACCTTATCTCAATGCATCACTTATGCCCTGGCTCACCAGGCTTTGATCAAAGAATCGCAACTCGATGAAGACCTTACCAAAAGAAACATAAGAATAGCCCTGTCCGGCTGGTATCCGCAACTGGAATTTGATGCCGGTCTGCAGGATTATCTGCAGGCGCCATTATCCTCCTATCCGAATGTACTGAATCCATCGTCTCCTTTAATGTATCCCTCCGTATCGAATTATGTGTCCCCGGGCATATTTTCTGCCAACCAGACACTTTACAGCAACAATCTGCTCTTTGCAGCCCGGACAGCTAAACAGCTCCGGAACCAGGCTTCGGAGAACACTGAAAATTCGAAGATAAATACCACTGTCGACGTCACAAAGGCCTTTTACGATGTATTGCTGACGGAACAGCAGCTTGACGTCCTGGATGAGGATATCGTCCGCCTGCAACGGAATTACCAGGATGCCTACAACCTTTACAGGGATGGCCTGACCGACAAGATCGACTACCAGCGTACTGAAATATCGCTCAGCAATGCACAGGCAGAAAAGAGATCGGCGGAAGAATCGCTTAAAGCTAAGTATTCTGTATTAAAACATATGATGGGAGTAGTTCCTCAGAAACAACTCACGGTTTCCTATGATTCATCCAGGTTTGAAAGTGAAATATTATACGATACGGCCAAGAACCTCGATTACAGCAAACGCATTGAATATCAGCAGATGCAGACTTCACTAACACTCCAGAACACCGAGATCAGTTACTACCGGTGGTCATTCCTCCCTACGTTATCTGCCTATTATGACTATGAGCCGCTGTTCCAGAATGACCAGTTTGCCGATTTGTATGAAAAGAACTATCCGACCCAGGTGATTGGGCTGAAATTGACGATCCCGATCTTCCAGGGATTGAACAGGATCGAGAACCTGAGCAAGGCGAAGATCCAGTACAAACGGCTCCAGCTTGGTATGGAATATCTGAAAAGCGGGATTAGCACTGAATATACCCAGGCTCTTGCAGCTTACGTGAGCAACCTGAATGAATTAAAGATCGCAAAAACTAATATCACCGTTGCAAAGGACATCTTTAACACAGTGAAGTTCCAGTATGATAAAGGAATCAAGGCATACCTCGAAGTCATCGTATCCGAAACGGATCTGAGGACTGCCGAACTCAATTATTTAGATGTACTCTTCCGGGTCCTTTCCAGCAAGATGGATCTGGAGAAAGCTTTGGGTGATATAAAGATCAATTGACCATGAACATATTTTTCAGATAGCTGACCGGCTTTAAATTTGTAACACTATGAATAAAATAATTCAACTGCTGATATTTGTTTCACTGGCAGGATTGCTCTCCTGCTCTCAGAATTCAGCAAATAAAAAGACCGGGGCGGATGCTGTGCCCGTGACGGTTGCCAATGTAAGTTTGTCAACAGCTATATTTTACAATTCATATCCGGCAAACATAATTGCATTAAAAGAGGTCGAGGTGCGCGCTCAGGTGAGCGGATATGTAACAGGAATCTATTTCAGCGAAGGAAAGAAGGTCCATGCAGGAGAAAAACTCTATGAGATTGACCGCCGAAAATACCAGGCAGCATACCAGGAAGCCCAGTCGAATGTTAAGATTGCCGAAGATAACCTTGAGAAAGTTCAGCGCGATGCCGACCGTTATACCGATCTTTCAAAACAGGATGCCGTTGCAAAACAGCTTTACGACAATGCAATGACCGATCTCAAGACCGCCAAACAACAGGTGGACGCAGCGAATTCAGAGTTGATAAAGGCTAAGACCGATTATGAATATTCATTGATATGTGCACCCTTTGACGGTACCATAGGTTTTTCATTGGTCAAGCTGGGATCCCTCGTAACTCCCGGACAGACACTCCTGAATACACTTTCTTCAGACGATGTCATGGGAGCCGATTTTGAAATAAGCGAAAACGAGATCAGGCATTTCCAGGAGCTTGACAATGCAGTGATTTCAGATAAGGATACGACATTCCGGATCATGCTGCCCGATAATACAATCTATCCCTATGCCGGAAAGATCAGCGTTATCGACAGGGCCGTTGACCCGCAGACAGGATCGGTCCGTGTCAGGATAACCGCTCCCAACCAGGAAGGCATTCTTAAACCGGGCATGAGCTGCAAGGTCCTCGTCCTGAATGTCAATGCAGGCCACCAAATACTGATCCCGTCATCAGCAGTAGTAGAGCAACTGGGTGAATATTTTGTCTTCAAAGTAAAAGATAACATTGTTGACCAGGTAAGGGTCATGGTCGGCCCCCGCATCAATGCAAATTTCATTGTCCTCAAGGGCCTCACCCCCGGCGAAACAATAGTAGTAGAAGGCACCCAAAAACTTCACGACGGCTCAGAAGTCAAAATCATTCAGCCACAAAAACAAAATAATAAGTAATGTTGAGTTCCTTTTAGCGAACTTAGCGTCTTTGCGGTGAAAGAGGCTTTTCGTAACAGGCTTAAAATAAAAAATGCAATCGAAAATCGTAAATATAATCGTAAATCGAAAATCGTCTAATCGTAAATTGAAATGATCGCCGACACCTTCATAAAACGCCCCATCACTGCAATAGTAATATCACTGGTATTAGTCATCGTTGGCTTTCTGGCGATAATTAACCTGCCCATAAGCCAGTATCCCGATATTTCACCACCCGTGGTAAGGGTATCAAGCCAGTATGTGGGAGCCGATGCCACGACGGTGGAGCAGACCGTTACCACACCCATAGAATTGCAGGTGAATGGAGCTACCGGCATGAATTATATGCAGAGCACCAGCACAAATGACGGTACCTCGTCCATAAATGTTTTTTTCGATATCGGCACCAATATTGATGTAGCCACTACCGACGTACAGAACAGGGTAAATATCGCGACTCCGATTCTTCCTGATCTGGTGAAAAGACTGGGAGTCACTGTGCGCAAGCGTAACCCGAGCGGAATTATGAATGTGGCTATTTACTCCCCAAATGGCACACATAATATACGGTTTCTGGATAATTATACGAATATTTTCGTCAGGGATGCTCTTATGAGAGTGAAGGGTGTAGGGGATATCTTCACACGGACAGATGATTTCAGCATGCGTCTCTGGCTGAAGCCTGATAAGATGGCAAGCCTTGGACTGACTGCTAATGATATTCTTAATGCTGTACAGGAACAGAATGTGCAGGTAGCTGCCGGCTCCATCGGCACACCTCCCCAACCTTCCAGCCAGCCTTTTGAATACACGGTGATTGTCAATGGTAGACTAAGTACTGTAGATGATTTCAATAAGATTGTTGTCCGGTCAAATCCCACCGACGGTTCAATAGTTTATCTAAAGGATGTGGCACGGGTAGAGCTGGGTAAATTCAACTATTCGGGTACTGCTTTTGTTGACGGAAAATCTGCTTCCTACATGATTATATTCCAGACACCCGGCAGCAATGCCCTCGATGTCGCTAATGGCGTCTACAGAACTATGGCCCAGCTCAGCAAATCTTTTCCAAAAGATGTTGCTTACATGGTGCCCTTTGAATCAGTTTCAATCATAAAAGCCTCCATCAGCGAAGTAGTGACGACCCTGCTCGAGGCCCTGGCCCTTGTTGTGCTGGTAGTATTTATCTTCCTGCAGGACTGGCGTTCTACAATTATCCCTGTCCTTGCAATCCCTGTTTCAATAGTAGCCACCTTCATTTTCTTCATACCCCTGGGGTTTACCATTAATAAGCTTACTCTCTTCGGATTTGTTCTTGCGATCGGTATCGTTGTGGATGATGCTATCATCGTGGTTGAGGCGGTGCAGCGTTACATAGAAGAGAAGCACCTTACACCGAAAGAAGCTGCCTACAAAGCCATGGCAGATATATCGGGGCCTGTGGTTGCCATTGCACTCGTTCTTGCTGCTGTATTTGTCCCGGCCGGCTTTCTGCCCGGCATCGTAGGTAAACTCTATCAGCAATTTGCCATCACGATAGCTATCTCCGTCCTCATCTCTGCATTCGTCGCACTCTCGCTTACTCCTGCTTTGTGTTCATTGTTCCTGAAACCCCACCATATCACCAAATCTTCAAAAGGCCTTAACTTCCTCTTCTTCCACTTTGATAAATGGTTCACGAGACGAACGGAGGGATATACTAAAAATGTCAGACTGGCAATAAGGCATTCCCGTTATATTGTCATTCTTCTGGTCATGGTGATCTTTGGCGCTTATATAATGCTTCTTAAAAAACCTACCGGTTTCATTCCTGTTGAGGATGAAGGGCGTTTATACATTACATTCGAGCTGCCCGAAGCAACTTCTACTTCACGTCAGATAGATTTGATTAGGAAAATGATGGATATACTTATGGATATCAAGGGCGTAAGACATTGTTCCGCCGTGGGAGGGCTTAATGTGGTGACCGGGGCGCTCAAACCAAACAGCGGCTCGATCTTCTGCCAGTTGATCCCCTGGGATGACCGTAAAAGCAAGTCTGAACAGATTTATGCGCTGATGGCGCAAATGCAGGCAAGGTTCGCGTCCCTGAGAAATGCCAATATACTTGTAATCCCTCCTCCCGCCATCCCCGGTCTCGGGGCTACGGGCGGCTTCACCTTTGAGTTGCAACAGCGTGAAAGCAATGACGACATCAAAACTTTTGAACGGAATGTCCGTACATACATGGCTGCAATCAACAAACGGCCTGAGATTGCACGGGCTGTTACATTTTTTAATACACGCACACCCAACTACCAGCTTGTGGTCGACCGTGATAAATGCAAGAAGATGGGAGTCAATCTTGCCGACGTCTTCAATACCATCCAGACCTATCTCGGCAGCGCCTATATCAATGACTTCACGATATACAACCGGAATTTCCGCGTAATTGCCCAGGCAGATACGATGTACAGAAATGACATCGTGGATATGGATAAATATTATGTCCGTAACCAGGAGGGCACGATGCTGCCGTTAAGCTCTGTGATGAGTTATAAGGTCAGCGAAAGTGCCTCCATGCTTTCTCACTATAATCTTTACCGGATGGCTGAATTTGTCGGCGATGCAAAAGCCGGATACAGTTCCGGGCAGGCCCTCCAGGCGTTAGAGGAAACCGCTAAGCAGGTGCTTCCTGCCGGCTATGGGTTCGAATTTTCAGGACTGAGTCGTGAAGAGACGAAAGCAGGAAACGCTTCGATGTATGTATTCATCCTATCCATCCTATTTGTCTTTTTGTTCCTTTCCGCCTTATATGAAAGCTGGACAGTTCCCTTCACCATCCTGCTCGGTGTTCCCCTTGCTGCCTTTGGCGCTATACTGGCGCTGACGCTGGTGCCAAGCCTGTCGAACAATGTTTATGCCCAGATAGGTCTTATAACATTGATTGGCCTTGCGGCAAAAAACTCTATCCTTATCGTCGAATTTGCCAAAGAGCGTGTGGACAAAGGCATGGAGATCGTCGAAGCCACGATCGAAGCTGTCCGGTTAAGACTGCGTCCC
>CAZUYY010000158.1:4149-6303 GCA_964624935.1 uncultured Prolixibacteraceae bacterium | reverse complement strand
ATACTCCCATCAAGACCTTACTTCTTCGTGATAAAGACCGCTCAGTCGTAAATAAGAACAGTTTACAAAACCAACAGGTAATATATTTTTCAGGAGGCGCTATGGTAACTGATAATCAAACTGATAATACCTCCAGAAACCAGGTTGATAAAATTGTCGTGCAGGTCAAAGAAAGCAGGATGGTCAGGCCTACGACAGAAATCCTTAAACGGATTATGCTCCGCCGTCATGCAGGTGTGGATGATGTCGAGATTAAAGTTCCCGAATTACTGCTGAAACAGGAGGAAAGGACACGGGATATCTTTAACATGGTTCTCGGCGCTATTGCCAGTATTTCACTGCTGATCGGGGGAATCGGGATCATGAACATCATGCTTGCATCGGTAATGGAAAGGATCAAAGAGATCGGGATAAGGCAAGCCATTGGTGCGACGAAACGGGATATCATCCTGCAATTCCTGACTGAAGCCACGATGATCTCCATAACAGGCGGGTTAATAGGGATCGTGGTAGGAATCGTTCTCTCAAGATTGATCATGGGACTCACAGCCATACCTACCCTCGTGTCCTTATGGTCGGTCGTGATCTCCTTTGGAGTTTCAGCTACAGTAGGCATAGCATTTGGCTTTATGCCTGCCCGGCGGGCTTCACAAGAGGAACCTGTTGCTTCTTTGAGACATGAATAAAATAAATAGAACAACATGCGAAGATTCTTATTTACTGTCTGCACTTTCCTTTTGATCATCTTAATTCCTGTATTGAAGGTGAAAGCACAGAAGAAGGTCAGAATCATGACTCTCAGTGAAGCAATAGAACTTGCAAAGGACAGATCAATTCAGGCCCTGATTGCCAAACAAGAATTCAGGGTAAGTTATCTGACCTACAAAGACTTCCGTAGAGGTTACTTGCCCCAACTCGTCGCGTCAGGGACTCTGCCAGATTTTCAACGATCCATCCAATTATACCTGAATCCTGACGGAACCAAAACTTACATTCCTCAGCAATATATCAATTACCTGGGCAATATCAGGCTAAACCAGGAGATTGGGATTACCGGTGGAAGTATCTCTTTAAACAGCGGACTTCAAAGAACAGATAACCTTATTAATCCAGTTTCAACTTCGTATCTGAGCACACCTATCAACCTCCAGTATAATCAGCCCATCTTCAAAGGCAATCCATATTTATGGGATCGTAAAATCCAACCTCTCCAGTATGACATAGCAAAACGGAAATACCTGGAAGCCCTGGAGGACATCAATATTACGACTACCAATTATTTCTTTGCTGTACTCGAAGCCCAGGTTCAAAAAAAAATCGCGGAGACAAATTACCGAAACTACGATACCCTTTATAAAATTACAAAGGGAAGGTTCCAGCTTGGAAAAATCCCCCAGAATCAACTTTTGCTTTACGAATTGAGCTTGCTAAAAGCAAGACTTTCAATTGAAGATGCACAGTTTGCTTTAAGTGATGCACAATTCGTGCTAAGATCATTTCTACGATTACCTGAGACCGATTCCATCGTTCTTCTTCCCCCGGTAAATATTAGGTTCTTCACGGTCAACCCCTTTAATGCAATTAATGAAGCCCTTGCAAATACTTCACCTGCAGAAGATTTTAACAGGCAACTTCTGTCAGCCGACATGAATGTCAACCTGGCAAAAATGAACGGAAGATTTGATGCCAACCTTACAGGAATTTTAGGATTCAATCAAACTGCTCCTAATCTCCCTGAAGTCTATAAAGGTTCTCAAGACCTTGAGGAGGTAACACTTCAGATCAATCTCCCTATCCTGGATTGGGGAGTTGCCAGAGGAAAAATTAAAATTGCAGAATATAATCGTGACATTGTCAAGAACCAAGTGGAACAGGGGATTATCGATTTTAAGCAAAATATTTACCGGAATGTTATGAAATTCAATATGCAGCAAAACCAGCTTATGATTTCAGCAAGAGCTGATACGGTTGCAAAAGAATCCTACCTGATCACTCAAGATCGTTACATGATCGGTAAAATATCTGATTTTCAGGAACTTTATACCGCACAAACTGAAGCAGATAATTCGGAAAATGCATTCTTCACTGCATTACAGAGTTACTGGCAGCAGTACTACAATATACGAAAATCCACTCTTTTTGATTTCGAAAACA
>CAZUYY010000158.1:0-4139 GCA_964624935.1 uncultured Prolixibacteraceae bacterium | reverse complement strand
CTGAGAAAAGAGTTATAGACGCGAAAGCCCCTCCCCCAAGAAGGAGGGGAGAGAAGAAGCCAAGAATTGGCGATTTTTTTTCTTTGTTACTCTGTGACTTTGTCACTCCATAACTTTGTGCCCTTTTGCGGTTTATGATTTTTTCACTCAATAGTCAATTTCTATTAATAATGTTTCTAAATAATTTTTATTTTTGCAAAAAAAATCAAAAAATCAATCACTCACTTTAAAAAGATAACTTATGTCAGTATTAGTTGGTAAAAAAGCTCCCTCTTTTGAAGCGGATGCAGTTGTTAATGGTGGTGAATTTGTAGAAAAATTCTCTCTTCAGCAATATATCGGAAAGAAGCATGTAGTCTTTTTCTTCTATCCATTGGATTTTACTTTTGTTTGTCCTACTGAATTATTAGCCTTCCAGGACAAGATCCAGGAATTTGAAAAAAGGAATGTCGCAGTCGTTGGATGCTCCATCGATTCAAAATTTTCTCATTGGGCCTGGTTGAATACTGAAAAGAAAAAAGGCGGAATTCATGGAGTTAGGTACCCTATCGTTTCCGACCTTTCAAAAACCATTGCAGCAAATTATGACGTGCTGGCCGGTGAATGGATGTACAATGAAGATGGCACAATTGAATTTGATGGGGTGGCTCAGGCATTCAGGGGATTATTCCTCATCGATAAGCACGGTATAGTGCGCCACCAGGTGGTCAATGATTTTCCTCTGGGTCGCAGTATTGATGAAGCATTGCGGATGGTGGATGCACTCCAGTTCTTTGAAGAAAACGGAGAAGTCTGCCCTGCTGATTGGCATAAAGGAGATGAGGGAATGAAAGAAACTGCAGACAGTGTTGCAAATTACCTGTCAAATCATTGATTTTTATTTCTTTGTAGCCTTAGTAGTTAAATTTATTTTTTTAGCTTTTTTGTTAGGATCTTCACTCAAAATGCACCCTACTATTTTTTAATGAAATAGTAGATCTTATATGTTTCTGGGAGATTCATTCCCCTGGAAAATGAGAATTTGTCTGAGATTTTTTTCAAAACCTCATTATTCTTATCTGCAACTTCAGGCCATTCTTCAACGAGAATAAGAGAAGCTGATCTGTCGATGATGTTTTTAGAGATCTGTTCAGGATGATTCACCGGAAAAATTAATTCGTGCTGAAGGTCCAGCCTGAGATTTCCATAATCCCTGAAATATTTCTGATTATAATAATAAGTAAATCCAAGATCAAACCATTCGGGACAGATTATAACCGGGGTGTCTTTATCTTTCAGAATTTGAACAATTTCAACAACTTTCTTCAACCTTCGATGATTATCCAGGTTGGGAAGACAAGTTAGAAGCATCCCTCCTATTGCCAATGTCGATAAACTATAATACAATATCTTACGTGAGCCACAGATATAAAGAATTGACTGCCCGATAAGTAAATAAAAAGCGACAGAAAGAAAAACAAGGTAACGATCGAGGAACATCGGGAGTTTGTATGAAACAATAAAGATTAAAAAGTAAGGAAAGAAAAACCATACAAGTAGTACCTTCTGAAAGGGAGACAGATGCTCTGAAAGATGTCTTCCTTCCATGAGATATTTCACCAAAGCTGCCGTAAACAATAAAAGAAAAAATACAGTTACCAACGGGACATTGCTGAACCTCCAAACCATCGTATAGAGATCGCTGATTACTGGCGGAGAAACCCAGGTGCCTCCTGAAGAAGCATAGAAACGACTGATTAAAACAGGGAAATATGGCAAATAAAAAAACAAGGTTAATATCTGGGCTTTAATGCAGCCCTTAGCTGCCTTTCTTGTATCTTTAAAAACCAGGCAGGATTGCAACTGGATTCCGATAACGAAAAAGCCAAAAAAATGTGAATAGATCAATAAAATATTAGTAATGATCAACAGCCAGATGGAAGTTTTTCTCTCCGGATTTTTGATCATTGAGAGAAAGAAATACATGGAAAGGCAGGTGAGAAGCGTAAATAATGGATAAACCCTTGCTTCATGGGAAAATGCCAGGTGATAGTTCGAAAATGTAAAGAGCAACGAGGCAACTATGCCTGATTGTCCTGAAAAAAACCGTTTCCCGGTCAGATAAATTATCGGAGCTGTTAATATGCTGAATAAAAAAGGCATGAATCGCACTGAGAATGCCGAGATGTCAAAGACCCTGACCCAAAAATGCATAAGAAGGAAAAAAAGAGGAGGATTATTTTCGTTTTTCAGCATCTCTAAGAGTGAAGAAAATCCGGCCTGGGAATAGTAAATGGTAAATGGCTCATCCATGGCGATGTCTTGTTTCCCAAGATAAAGGATCTTCAGTATGAAATTAAGAAGGATTAATCCCAATGGGATCAGACAGGGTAAGAATTTCCGTTTTTCAAGAACACTCAAAGGATGATTATTATATTGGCTTCCATGTTTTAGCTTCTTCCCAGAAAACATCCATTTCAGCAAGTGTCATATCATGAAGCGGCTTATGAAGTTTTTTAGCTTTTTCCTCGAGATACTGAAACCGTTGAATAAATTTACGGTTTGTCCTCTCCAGAGCATCTTCTGGATTTACATCAATAAACCTTGCATAATTGACGATGGCAAATAAAAGGTCGCCAAGTTCATCTTCTCGTCTTTCATGAGATGCCCCTTTACTGACCTCTTCCTTCAATTCTGTCATTTCTTCTATCACTTTGTCCCAGACCTGCTCAGCTTGTTCCCAGTCGAACCCCACTCCGCTCGCCTTTTCCTGTATCCTGTATGCTTTGACAATGGCCGGGAGTGATTTCGGGACACCCGATAAGACCGATTCATTACCTTTTTCCTGCAGTTTGATCTTTTCCCAGTTGTCTCTGACCTCTTTGGCACTATTTACCTTTACATCCCCAAAGATATGCGGGTGACGGTGAATGAGTTTTGCGATAATGTTACTTAGGACGTCCAGGATATCGAAATCTCCTGTTTCTGAAGCAATTTTTGAATAAAATACCAGGTGCATCATCAGGTCGCCAAGTTCCTTCTTTATCCCATCCATATTTTTTTCCAAGATGGAATCGGATAATTCATAGGTTTCTTCAATAGTCAGATATCGCAGGCTTTCCAAAGTCTGTTTTTTGTCCCAGGGACATTTGGCCCTTAGTTCATCCATGATCTCCAACAACCGCCCGAATGCAGTAACACGTTCTTCCATTTTTATTTTTTTACAAAAGTAAGGATTTATCAGTTTTAACGTTAATATGCCATTCCAGATTTATCGTCCAAAGGTTATGAAAATCCTACTAACTTTGTGCGAAGAGAACGTCCTAATAATCCACGATTTGAGAACATTCTTACCAAATTCAAACACACCGGCTCACCTTCTCATATCATTAGTCGTTTTCTTATTATTTATACCCTCTTCCTCCCGATCACAAGAATTTGAACACAAGCTCTTTACCTCAAACATGATGGTGGAAGGGAGATTTTACTATGGATTTCTATATGCACAGCATATTGAATTAGAGAGGTTTAATGGTCACTTTCCGGTGTTCGAGCTCAATCTCCAACAGGAAACATTCGGAAAACACTTATGGGAAAGAGCTTATATTTATCCCGAAATCGGAATGAGTTTTCTTTACACGGGTCTTGGAAAATCACCCGAGTTGGGTGCAGCATACTCCATCTTTCCATTTATAGATTTCCCCCTGGTACGGTATAAGAATTTTTCTTTCAATTTCCGGTTCGGCCTGGGAGTCGCCTATCTTACAAAACGATTCGACAGGCTTACAAATTACAAGAACCTTGCCATCGGTTCACACATCAACGCATCCGCTAATATAATGTTCAAAGCCCGTTACAGATTGACCGAGAGGTTGACCTTATCACTGGGCTTTGGGCTGCAGCACTTTTCAAACGGTTCATTGAAATTGCCGAATTATGGATTGAATATCATAGCGATGAATTCCGGCCTTGCATACCGGCTTGCCCGGGAAAATAAATCCATCGGCGACAGGTTTATATCACCGACCGAGCCCTATTCTGCAATTTTAAGGCATACCATCGAGTTTGATGCAGGAGGAGCCTTGGGATGGAAAAACGAGAAAGCTGTCCTCGGCGAGAATTTCATGGTTTATCATATATACGAAAACACATTCTTCCCC
>CAZUYY010000157.1:0-6382 GCA_964624935.1 uncultured Prolixibacteraceae bacterium | reverse complement strand
CCAGTTCACCACTTTTTTACCTGTGAATAAGTAATTGATAACTCTTCAAATTATCAGAGTTACCTGGGGTATGTTTCTTTTATCTTTGCACCGGTTAAAATTTTCTTATGAATCCGCTGGAAGTCTATAACGAAGCCAGTATCCGTTCGCTTGACTGGAAAGAACATATCCGTCTCCGTCCAGGGATGTATATTGGAAAACTGGGTGATGGCTCTTCCCCCGATGACGGGATCTATGTTCTTATCAAAGAGATCATTGACAACTCCATTGATGAATTTGTGATGGGATTCGGCAAGACTATAGAGGTCACTATCAAGGATCAGCAGGTGTGTGTTCGTGATTATGGGCGGGGCATGCCGCTTGGGAAGATCGTTGAATGTGTCTCCAGGATCAATACCGGTGCAAAATACGATTCCAATGTCTTTAAAAAGGCGGTAGGGCTGAACGGGGTTGGTGCAAAGGCAGTAAATGGACTTTCTTCCTATTTTAAGGTTCAGGGAGTACGAGAAGGGATCTCAAAGGTTGTCGAATTCCGCAGGGGAGAACTGATAAGCGAGGAGAAAGAGAAAGCGTCTGACCTCAGGACCGGTACTATTGTCACCTTTGTTCCTGATGAGGATATTTTCGGGAAGTATCATTTTATCCCTGAGTATGTCCAGAAGATGCTCTGGAATTATGTATTCCTGAATACAGGACTCACCATCATCTTTAATGGCGAGCGTTTCCATTCACAAAACGGTCTTCTTGACCTGCTGACGAGCTATATTGATACACCGGTACTTTATCCTGTCATTCATATCCAGGATGGAGATTTTGAATTTGCCTTTACTCATTGCGAGATGTACGGCGAAGAATATTATTCGTTTGTAAACGGCCAGCATACCACACAGGGGGGTACACACCAGGCAGCATTCAGGGAAGCGATAATAAGGACCATCCGCGATTTTTACAAAAAGGATTTTGAAACAGGAGATATCCGCGCTTCTATGGTTGCAGCGCTCAGTATAAAGGTTCAGGAACCGGTCTTTGAATCACAAACCAAGACTAAGCTTGGCTCACAGAATATAGAGCCTGAAGGACAATCCATCCGAAACTATGTCATGGACATTGTGAAGAAGCATCTTGATAATTATCTTCACATGAATCCGGAAACGGCAGAAGCATTGCTTCGCAAAATCATGCAATCGGAGAAGGAGAGGAAGGAATGGGCGAGTATCAAGAAGATTGCCAGGGAAAGTGTCAAGAAGGTAAGCCTTCATAATAAAAAACTCAGGGATTGCCGCCTGCATTATGACAATCATGACGAACGACGATATGAATCGACGCTATTTATCACGGAAGGTGATTCTGCCAGCGGATCCATTACCAAATCCAGGGATGTAAATACCCAGGCAGTTTTCAGTCTCAGAGGGAAACCCCTGAATTGCTATGGATTGAGCAAGCGGGTGGTTTATGAGAATGAAGAGTTTAACCTTCTGCACTCGGCTTTAAATATTGAGGAAGGATTAGAAAATCTGAGATACAATTACGTAGTGATCGCGACAGATGCAGATGTTGACGGAATGCACATCCGATTACTCCTGACGACTTTCTTTCTGCAGTTTTACCCGGACCTGATCCGAAACGGACATCTTTATATTCTTCAAACGCCTTTGTTCAGAGTAAGAAACAAGCAGAAAACCATTTATTGCTACTCTGAAGAAGAAAGGAAAGATGCCATCAACAAGCTGGGCCTAAATCCAGAGATAACCCGTTTTAAAGGGCTCGGTGAGATCTCACCCGATGAATTCAGATATTTTATCGGATCCACCATGAGGCTCGACCCGGTAATCCTTTCCAAAGACTCTCCGGTAAATGACCTGTTATCGTTTTACATGGGAAAGAACACTCCGGACCGGCAGGGTTTTATCATTGATAATCTTAAAATTGAAGAGGACCTCATCGAAGAGGTTCATGCAAACTGATCAGGAGTTCTTTCTTGTCAGTGGCCAGATGTGACCCATCACTTTTAGGTTAGCTTCCCTGCGACTGATAATGTCTTTGAGTTCGATCAGCATGTTTTCATTTACTTGTTCGGCCATTGGGATCACCCATTTTTTTGTTTCTTTGATATAGCGTTTAACGAACTCTTTATCGAAGATGTCGGTATGAAGATCGGTAAGGTTTGAGATCCGGTCGGCACATTTCAGGATCTTTGCTCTTTTCGATCCTGTAGTTAAAACCCGTTCGAGGTATTGGTCTTTGGGTTCTTCCTCTTGCCGTGTAACTTCCATCACCAAGTTATACACTTCCGGGCCATCGGAATCAAGATGTATGATCTCATCCGGTGTCACACATTTTGTGTCCTCAAAGACATCGTGTATAATAGAGGCTTTAAGAAGAACTGGATCCATATAATGGTAATCCAGCAGGATCCCTAAAGTGCTTATGGCATGTCTGAATTGGTTGCCTCCCACATAACGGTATTTCCCGCGCAGAGCAGTGCTTTTTTGAATATAAGGAGCAAGAACCATTCTCTCCAGATCTTGTTTTTCAGAATTCTCCATATAATGATAAAAATGAGTTTGCAAGATATTTAATGATGTCACCGGCAATCAATGCTTCCTGGCCCAGTTCTTTCGCTGCAATATCACCTGCAAGACCATGTAAATAGACCCCAAGCAGGCAAGTTTCCAGGGATGAATATCTTTGTGCTTTGAGACCGGCTAAGATACCCGTAAGAACGTCTCCGCTTCCTCCTGTTGCCATTCCGGGATTCCCGGTTGTGTTGAAATAGCATTTGCCTTCGGGAGTCGTAATGGCCGTATGAGCGCCTTTTAATACAACATATACGCTGTGTTTTGTTGAGAATTCCTTCTGAAGTTTGTTTCGCTCAAAATCGTTGGAGGTCTTTCCGGCTAACCGTTCGAATTCTTTCGGATGAGGAGTGAATATGCTTCCTTTTGGGATAAAGGGGATCCAGGTTTTATTTTCCCCGAGGATATTGATTGCATCTGCATCCAGAATGAGCGGTGAAGTAACATTTTGTATCAGTAGTTTCAGCGTACGCTGTGTAGCATCCGCCTGACCGATCCCGGGGCCAATTGCCACTGAAGAATATGCGGAAAGATCAGGAATACCGGAGAATATATCTTCGTTTGCATCAAGAGAAAGCATGGCTTCCGGCACAGCCGTTTGAAGGATCGCATTCCCGCTTTGCGGAATATGTACTGTGACCAATCCCGGGCCTGACCGCAAACAAGCTTCTGCTGCCAGCACTGCTGCCCCCATTTTCCCCTTGCTCCCACAAACCAGATAAGCATGTCCGAATGTCCCTTTATGCGAAAACTTGTTCCGCTTTTTGAGTATCTTCTTACAATCAGAATGTGTAATATAGTGATAATGAGATTCTGCATGCTCTATGAAGTCTTGCATGATCCCTATATCGAGTAGATGCCAGTGACCAACAAACCGGTCATTTTCCGGAAAGAAAAATGCAAGTTTGGGCGGAGAAAAAGTAAGGGTGTGGTCGGCATGAATGATTGCAGGGTCAGTGGATGTCGCAACTGTTTCATCACAAAACAATCCAGACGGAACGTCAATGGAGATTGTTATTGAATGCTGATTGTTGACATGGCGGATCACATCGGCTAAAAAGCCTGTGACAGGCCTGCTCAGTCCGCTTCCGAATAATGCATCGATCACGATGTCTTCCGTTGGATGAAAGTCAGGGAGAGAATCCTGCTCTGTCATGATCCTGCATCCGACCGATGGCATCCCGGACAGTCTTTCATAATTGATCCTGCAGTCAGGAGATAGGTTTTCAGGGTTCCCGAAGATGAATACTTCTGCAGAGTACCCTTTTAGTGCCAATAACCTTGCAACAGCCATACCATCCCCGCCATTATTCCCGGTGCCGCAAATGACTTTTATCTTTTTATGCTCCGGAATATTCGTGATCAGCCAGTAAAAACAGGCATTGGCTGCACGTTCCATCAGGTCAATGCCGGCGATGGGCTCGTTTTGGATCGTAAAAAGATCCGCCTCACGGATCTTATCAACAGAAAGTATGTTCATATATTAATCGACCATGCCCCATATGGGGAGTATTGTAAAAAAACCGATGATCATGAGAAGGGCAACAATAAAAACCAGTATTGAGATAATCAGTCCGATAATGGCGCAAATTCTTCCTGCTTTCACATTGTTAAGAGAACTAAGTGTAAAACTATGTGGTTGTGCATAAAACAGAAAAAGCTCTTTTCTTGCCAATGATAAGGTGACGATACTCAATACGATGCCGACGATTGAAAGGATGTGCCACCAGCAAAATACGAGGGACAGGATTCCGAGAACAAGGATGGTATTTGAGTTGGGAAGATTCACCTGGAGTGGTGAATGGTAAAAGTTCCCTCCGGCCGGCTGATTTGAATGTTCTTCCATGATCTGCTTGTTATTTTGTTCACACTGTAAAGATAAAAATAAATTTGAACAAGGTTTAATTAAAAAGTCACAGAGTCACAGAGTCACAGAGTCACAAAGTAAAAGGTTAATCGAGCGGACAAGCGGACAATTTAAAAAGTGACAGAGTGACAAAGTGACAGAGGAAGATGTCTCCTGAGCAGACGCGAGAACTGGTTAATTTAAAAATATCAACCATCGGCTTTCTTTTAATTGATGTTCAAGCGTTTCAGGGCAGCCTGGTAGCGTGCTGCATTTTTGTTGTGTTCGGCCAGGGTGACGGCGAAATTATGATATCCGGAAAGATCGTCTTTTGCGCAAAAATACATGTATGCGTGGTGATCATAATTGAGAACGGCATCAATAGAAGAAACTGATGGAAGGCAGATTGGGCCCGGGGGTAAACCAAGGTGGTTATATGTGTTATAAGGAGAATCGATCTCTTTATGTTTGTTCAGGACCCGCTTTATCGAATAATCATTCCATGCGAAGATCAGGGTAGGGTCTGCCTGCAACGGCCAACCTTTTTGTAACCTGTTAATGTAAACTCCTGCAATGACCGGCTTCTCTGAGTTTTTTACTGTTTCTTTTTCAATAATTGAAGCGAGTATTATGACCCCGTTGATGTCAAGTCCTTCACTGTGCATCTTTGTGAAGCGATCATTGTTCCAGAATTTCTGGCGTTCCCTGTACATCCTCCGGATAAACTGGTCGGCCGAAGTATTCCATAAGAATTCATAGGTATTTGGAATGAGTAAAGAGAAGACGGCAGCCGGAACGGTACCGAATTCACTGAGATAACCCGGGTCGTGCATAAGATTTAAAATAGAAACAGAATCTCCTTCAATCTGTGCAGCGACCTTTCCAGCGAGTTCTTCCGGCGTCCTGACATTCTGAATAATAACCCTTACGGGGTCTTGTTTTCCAGACCGCAACAGATTGACCAGCTCATTGTTGTTCATCCCATCCAGTATCTTATACCGTCCCGGTCTGATTTTGACATCGTATTTTTTTTTCTGCGCTACCAACTCAAAAGAATGCAGATTCAGGATGTAATGCTGATCAGACAGAATTTTTTTTAAAGCGTCGAAATCCGTTCCTGTATGAATATACAGATATGCAGAGGATTGGTTACCTGTCGTTACATTTGGCTGGAAGAAAGTCTTATAATAATGGACTGCCCACCCAAAACAGACGACAATGATCAGCAATAACAATACAATAAGAAATCCTTTGGATCTGGTAGTTTTCCCGTTGGTAGAATTTTTAGCGGCTTTTTGAGTCATTTCAGTGCTGTGGGATAAAAATTAGCGGGAATAAATCATCATGACCGGATCAACTGGAACATCAATTCATCCATCCAGCGATCATCCAGGAATCTCCATTCTTTTTTCAATCCGCATTCGACAAATCCTGACTTTTCGAACAGACGGATACTGGCGTTGTTACCTGCCGTTATATTGCAATAAAGCATATGAATGTCAAGTACCTCAAAACAATATCTGACCAGAACCCGGATAGATTCAGTTGCATATCCTTTTTCCTGTTCCTCTGGTATAACGAAGATCCCAATCCCTGCATGTTTATGATGAGGCTCGAAATCAAAAAGATCTATGACTCCTATGGTTTTGTTTTTATTTTGAGGCAGGATAAGATCAATCATCAACCGTAATTGCTTTTCTGTATAAAGATCGTGTTGTGAGCTCAGTATATACTGTTCAAGCTGATGGCGTGAATAAGGTATGAGGGTATTTCCGACACGCCAGAGTTCAGGATCGTTCTCAATTTTGTAAAGAAAATCAAGATCTGACGGCTCGATTGCCCTCAGTTTGATATTGTTCCCGTAAAGCACTTTTGGTGGCAGTTGCTGTTACTTCAGGGATATTGGGTATTGGGTGTTGGGTGTTGGGTTTTAGGTGTTAGGTTTTAGGAATTGGGTTTT
>CAZUYY010000156.1:0-6397 GCA_964624935.1 uncultured Prolixibacteraceae bacterium | reverse complement strand
TGCGATACGGACAGACCTGGTATTCCGACAGAATCGTAATCGGCACCGGCCTCGACCTGATCAATGGCAGCACAAAATCGGACATAGAGGTGCAGTGCAGGATTAAGTTTTGAGATCCGATATAACAAATTTGTTCACAATATGTGAACTTTTACAAAAATAACCGTATATTTGCATGAAAGTTAATTTAATAAAAAGACAAACCGTTTTTACTTTCATTAATCATCATTCGAAGGGGAAAAGATCTTTTGAGTCCTGGCTGACAGCTATTAAATATGCTAATTGGGATAAGCCGGAAGATATGAAGAGAACCTTCAGAACGATCGATTTGCTAGGTAATGGAACAGACCGGGTAGTGTTTAATGTTGGTGGTAATAAGTATAGGGTGATAGCCAAGTACTATTTTAGCGATGTGAAAGTTCATCTTTTTATCAAATGGGTTGGTACACATGAAGATTACGATAAACTTTGTGCTCATAATAAACAATATTCTGTTGATGATTATTAAAACATTTAAGATGAAAACGTTGAAATATAAGATAATCAAATCCCGAAAGCAATACCAACAGTATTGCAAAACATTAGAGGCTCTCGTTGATACTAAGTCAAAGAATAAAGAGGTAAGGGACGAAATTGAACTTCTGACCTTTTTAATATTGAAATGGGATTCTGAGAATTCCTTAATCAGGGATGTTGATCCGGTCGAACTGCTTCATTCACTTATGAAGGAAAATAATCTAAAAGCAAAAGACCTGGTCAGGATATTAGGCGTAAGTAAAGGGTTGATTTCGGATATTTTAAATTACAAGAAGGGTCTTTCCAAGGATATTATCCGGAATCTTTCGGAATATTTCAAAGTTTCACAGGAAGCCTTCAACCGGCCTTATCAATTGAAAAATGCTATAGATTTAAGTTTACGGAATGCAAGCATGATTGAAATACAAGTTTAAAGTTTGAGTCTTCTCTGAAAAGTCATATTTCTACCGACAAGTCTCCTCTTAAAGACACAAAAAATTCAATTTCAAAGATACTGTCTCAACTCCCCTCCCTCTTGGGGGAGGGGCTGGGGGTGGGGTCATTCCCCCTCCCTCTTTGGGGAGAGGCTGGGGGTGGGGTCATTTTTGTATAGGATATGTGGATTTTTTTTATTTTTACAAAAAAACTCCCATGAATATATCTTTCCTATTTCTCAGAAGTTCTATTTTGATCATACTATGCCTGACCTTGAACCTATCTTTGCGGGCACAGGATGAAAAGCCAAAATTCGGGAAGGTAAGTATGGCCGACCTGAAAATGACCCGGTACGACAAGGATACTTCAGCCGAAGCAGTTATTCTCTCCGACCTGGGACAAACCTATTTTGATTATGATCAGACAACAGGATTTGTCATGATACATGATCGTTTCCTGAGAATAAAAATCATTACGAAGGATGGTTACCCGTTTGCTTACCAAAGTATCCCCCTTCATAAGAATAAGAATGAAGAAGAGCAGGTTGATGCACTGAAAGCATCGACATTTAATTTAGTTGACGGAAAAATCGTGGAAAGCAAGATGGATAATAAATCTGTTTTTGATGATGAATCAGATGCCTATGAAACGATAAAGAAATTCACATTACCTTCCGTAAAAGAGGGGTCGGTTCTGGATATTCATTACAAGATCAGGAGTCCCTTCTTCTTCTACCTGCGGCCCTGGGGTTTCCAGGATGTTATTCCTGAACGTTACAGCGAATATGAAGTGCGGATTCCTGAGTTTTTTACTTATAAAGCACAGTATTCCGGTTATTATCCTCTTTACACAAATGAAACTAAAAGCAATAATACTTCATGGTATGTGGAGCAGGTCCGCCTTATGGCAACGAAGGATGTACCGGCAATGAAAAGTGAAATGTACACGAGTTCGATGAAGAACTATCATACCGGGATTGAATTTGAACTCAATGCTTATAAATTCCCGAACAGTGATTACGTTGATCTTTCAAGTTCATGGGATAAAATAATTCACAGGTTATTAATGGATGACGACTTTGGGGAGCAACTGAAGAAAACGGGAATTATGAAAGATGCTGCCCAGAGCCTTAAAAGTAAAACAAACGATCCACTTGAACTAATGACTCTTGCCTATGATTATGTGAGAACCAACATGAAATGGAATGACCGGAGATCAATTTATTCCAGTTCGGGACTCAAAAAAGCTGTTTCAGAACGTAAAGGAAATTCTGCAGATATTAACCTATCACTTATAGTGTTACTGAAGGACCTTGGGATCAATGCCTCCCCGGTGGTTCTCAGTACACGCGATAACGGGATTATCTGGGAACCCATTACGAACCAGTCTCGGTTAAATTATGTTATAGCCTGCGCAACCGTTGGCGGAAAAAAATATCTTCTCGATGCAACCGATGTAAACCGTCCTTACACAATGCTGCCATTCAGATGCCTTAACGGGAAAGGGATCCTTGCAATTGATGACAGTGTACAATGGATTGATCTGCTTAATTCGGAAAAAACCAGTACACGGAGTTTCGGTGAGTTTAAAATCAATACGGATGGTAATGTAGAGGGGAAGATGACGATTACCTATGACGGTTATGAGGCTTGTGATAACAGGGACAATCTCCTGACAAAGGGTACAGAGAAATACATCAGTGATCTGAAAGATGAAATAAAAATATGCATGTGGATAGTATCCGGATTGAAAACAATTCAATTTCCTCTCCCTTAAATATCAGTTATAAAATTCAATCGCAGGAGATAGCACAGAACAGCGGGAATATGATCTTTTTAAATGTTTTGCTTGGCATGGGCGAAACGAAAAATCCATTTGCACCGGAGAAAAGAGAGTATCCGGTTGATCTGGGTTGCCCATTGAAAGACTCGTACATTTTTGTGATCGAGATCCCGGACGGATACCAGGTCGAATCATTACCCGAAAAAGTCTCTCTTTCATTACCTGGAAATGCCGGAACATATAAATTCACCACCTTACTGGCTTGAAATAAAATTGCAGTGAACAGTGTACTTACAATCACGAAGACATTGTTCCTGATGATGGAGTATGCTGACCTTCGTGAATTCTTTACCAGGATGGTTGCTAAGCAGGGAGAAAAAATTGTTCTGAAAAAAACCTGATCAACTATGGATAAATATATATTGATCCTGATTTCCTGCCTTTTTTTATTTTTCATTCCCGTCAGTGGAATGAAATGTCCGGGATTATCTGCCTCGGGGATTTCAAAGGAACCAAAATACCCGGTTTCGGCCATCAAAGACGAACTTAAAAAAGATGCAGATGTAGTTATCCGGGAGTACTCCGAAAGTATTGAAATAAAATCGCTGACTTCCATTGTTATTGATGTCCATCGTGTAATTACGGTACTCAGGGAGAACGGACTTGAAAATGCCAATCTTGAAGTGTATTATAACCAGGACAGTAAAGTCAATTCAATCCATGCGATTTGTTATAATGCTGAAGGTTACGAAACTGAGCACTCAAAATCTTCAATGATACTTGATGAGAGTGCAATTCCTGATGGTTCTTTTTATTCTGACGACCGTGTAAAAAGATTAAAGGTCATTGGCATTGCCTACCCTTTTACGATGGAATATAATTATGAAATCGTGCTTCACAAGCTCCTTCACTATCCGGCCTGGATTCCCCAGGATGATTATCGTTTATCTTTAGAGCATTCGGCGTTTAGTCTGGTTGCTAAAGATGAATTGTTACCCCGGTTCAAGGAGTTTAACCTTCCAAATCCTGCCCGGGTTGATCATGGTAAAGGGGAGACGGCTGTTTCCTATGTTTTTGAGAATATACCTGCCATTGAAGCGGAAAGGTACAGTATTCCTATTAAAGAAAGGGTTCCTGCAGTATATATCGCACCAAATGATTACAGGGCATTAGGTGAAGATTTTGATTTCAGAACATGGAAAAGTTACGGGATGTGGATATATAACCTGAACAGGGACAGGGATATTTTACCGGAGAATACCCGGAAACAATTGATGGACGTGTTGAAAGATAAGCAGACTAAATTGGAGAAAATCAAAGAAACCTATCACTTTGTGCAACAGAATACCCGTTATTTGAATACCAATATCGGAATTGGAGGCTGGCAGACGATAGAAGCCAGTACCATTGCAGAAAAGGGATATGGTGACTGTAAAGGACTGGTTAATTATACCAGGGCACTGATGTCTGCAGCAGGGATAACGTCTTATTATGCTCTTGTGGGGGAAGGGGGAGAAGCACAGGATGTTTTTGTTGATTTTCCTTCTAACCAATTCAACCATGTCATCCTTTGTGTTCCTATGGAGAATGATACAATATGGCTCGAGTGCACGAATCAATCCATTCCCTTTGGTTATCTGGGGTCGACAACCACTAACCGCCATGTTCTCCTTGTGACCCCTGATGGAGGTATTCTTGTAAGAACCCCAAAATACGAGGGGAGCGCAAACACCATGAATCGAAAGATCATAGTCGGGCTGGATTCGACCGGTAACGCATCTGTAGGAATCACGGCAAGATGCCGGGGTCTGCAGTATGAGGATGTGATGGGAATGGAAAACAAGTCAGAACAGGATCTTGAAAAAGTATTATATCCTACAATCATAATGCCATCGGCAACAATAAAGAAGATCAATTGTTCATTCAAAAAAGATCGTGATCCGGAAGCCAGAGTGACGATAAATTTATCGGTACGATCATTTGCATCACGAACGGGAAACAGGATTTTTTTACCATTCAACGCGTTCACCAATATTAATACAAGCCTTAACAATCTCTCCAACAGAAAAACACCCGTGTTTTTACGTTACTCAACCATCGATTCAGATACGGTAGAAATCCATCTTCCACCCGGTTATAAGATTGAATCATTGCCTTCTTCTGTTGAAGTGTCATCACAATTTGGTCATTACCAATTAACAACTATGCAGAAAGATAATGTCCTGACATTTTTCCGTACAATTGAACGCAAGGAAGGACGCTATCCACCTGAATCATTCACTGAGTACACCGCTTATTTGCAAAAGATTGCCCGTGCTGACAAGAGCAATGCCGTGTTGATAAAACAGTAGGGGCAACCCTTGCTGCTGCCCTTACTTCTTCTTTGAATTTTTAATGCACCTTACACTAAAACCAAAAGAATAATCACTACCCGGATGCTGGAAATCTAATGCGCCCGATGTATATTGCATCAGAGCCCGTGCGGCACTTCCACCCTGAGTTGTCGCCGACCAATAGATTCCCTCTAATGTAAAATCTACGAAGGAACCATTAGAGGTAGTGCGATATCCTGCCGGAACGGCTGAAAACCCGAATTCATCCGTCGCTCCTGTATTGGGAGGTTGCCAGTAAGTAGTACCTGCTTCTTTTAAGTTACCACCTGCAACACTTGCTCCGCCTGCATAGTTTATCAAAGTGTTCCAATCGTCATCGGTCGGCACATGCCATCCTGTAATAGCAAGCTTGCCGGTATTTACAGCATACCAGTTGTACATTGCGCCATAAGGTGTCATATTGGTGATATCGTTTTCAGGCCAGCAATAAGCGTCAGAAGTTAAACCCAGCCAGGTATAGGAATCTGTCACTAACGGAATTGAGGTGCCATCATTATATCTCGTGGTTTTTAAATTTTCAACCAGCCATGTCTGCGTCCCGATCACTACCGCGTGATAGATGTTGCCATCAATATCGGTAATTTCGGGTAACAGAGTAGTAAAAATCATATCGGCTCCGTACCCTGTTCCATTTGCACTGGTTGCATATGCCCGCACGTAATAAGTCGAGTCCGGGGTCAACCCGGTAATATTGCTTGTAAAACTACCCGTGCCCGTTCCATCTGAAGTTTTGCTATTTGTAATTGTCGGATCAATGGTAGTGCTCCAGCAAACCCCGCGGGCAGTAACGGGAGATCCGCCATCGCTTGTTACATTTCCTCCGCCGGTTGCCGTGGTTTGTGTAATACCCGTAATAGCAGCAGTGGTTACTGAAGGAGGAGGCCCTAAGGTTGTAAAAGTCACGTCACTGCCATACCCTGTTCCATTTGCCGTGAGTGCATATGCACGTACATAATATGTCGTGCTCATCGTTAAGCCGGTGATGTTACTTGTATAACTACCCGTGCCCGTACCATCCACTGTTTTGCTATTTGCGGTAGTGGGATCAGTCACCGTATTCCAGCACACACCACGCGCTATTACGGCTGATCCCCCATCGCTGATAACATTTCCCCCGCCGGTTGCCGTGGTTTGAGTAAAAGCTGTAATACCGGAAGTAGATACTGTCGGTATAGGCCCTAATGTCGTAAATGACATTTCAGCTCCGTAACCTGTTCCATTGGAACTGGTCGCATATGCACGCATATAATAAGTCGTATTGGCAGTTAAGC
>CAZUYY010000155.1:0-6402 GCA_964624935.1 uncultured Prolixibacteraceae bacterium | reverse complement strand
ATTGATTGAACTTGCTGATATGCAGCAGGATTTTGATAAACTGGATACGAAAGTGATTGTTGTATCTACGGATGGATTAAACAGTCATATCGCCTGGAAAAAATCAATGGAAGCAATACGTTACAAAGACCAGGAAACACCTAAAATCAACTTTCCTCTAATATCCGACAATAACCTGGAAGTTTCCAAAAAATACGGAATGATCCATTCTTACTCTAGTACCACCCGGGATATCAGAGGAGTTTTTATAATAGATCCTAACGAAAAAGTCAGGGCAATCTTTTTCTACCCTATGACTGTAGGAAGGAATATGGAAGAGATCAAAAGGACTTTGATAGCACTTCAACTGGCTGATCATAAAAATGTATTAACCCCCGGTAACTGGAAACCCGGCGATGATGTCCTTATCCCAGCTCCCAAATCAGAAGCCGACGCCGACAAACTGGCTGCTAAGAAGGATCCTGATCTTCAAGAACTTGCATGGTATATGTGGTTAAAAAAGGTAAAATAAATGGGATGTTATTCTTTGAAGGGATAGAATAAATACTGACCGGATAGTGTAAACTTTTATTATCCGGTTAATTTATTTTCTACCTTTGACCCCTTGAATTAAAAAGTCAAATAGTTAGGAGATGGTCTCAATTTCCCATTCAGGTGATAATACAGAAAAGATCCAGCAAATACTTGTTGAAGCAAGGCGTTGCTTCGGTATCCATGGTTTTGAGCATACCACAATGAATGAGATTGCATCGGGTGTTTTCCTGTCGAAAGCATCGCTTTACTATTATTTTCCTGATAAGGAAAGCCTTTTTAAGGGGGTCGTTGAAGCGGAACATGAAGAATTCTTCAACAAGATAACGAAACAGTTGGAAGAGTTGGTAACCCCGGAGCTTATGCTGAGCGAGTTTGTACATATCCGCCAGGAGCATTTTAAGCAATTCATCAACCTGAGCATATTCAGGTTTGCAGATTTTCACACGATAAAACCCCACGTAAAAGAAACCTTCATCCGTTTCAGGGAAAGGGAGACGGGAATAATCGAATCGATCTTGAAAAAAGGGGAAAAATCCGGAGCTTTTACTTGTCACGATACTGCCGCTACAGCTACTCTTTTTCTGGATGTTCTGCAGGGATTACGGTTGGTGGTGATGCAACACAGGGACTATCGTGAGCTGAGCCATGAGGATTACAACCTGATGGAGGAGAAACATCTATCTTTTATCAGATTATTTATACAAGGATTAAAAAATAACCGGGAATCATAGTTTTTCATTTTAAAAGGAATTTTCATTTTACTGCAATAAAATCGTATAATTCTGTCTTAAACATCTGACTAATGATCAGAAACAAATTTTAAAATCATTATGAGTACACCTGAGAACAAAGGAAATAAGAAAGGCAAAAAGATCAGGGCATACATTGCTCTGTCACTTGTCATCATTGCATTGGTCGTCTTTGCCTGGCGATGGTACCGTGAATATAATTCCTATTATTCCACTGATGATGCATATATCGAAGCTGACAGGGTTGCAGTCAGCTCAAAGATCCTCGGTCGTATTACCACTATTAATGCTGACGAAGGTGACAGTGTAAAGATGGGAGAACTGTTGGTGAGCATTGACAGCAGTGATCTTTATTCCCAATTGCTGCAGGCAAGAGCAGCTTTAGGGCAGGCCAATTCTGCAGTTGAACAGGCCAAATCCCGTTACGAACTGGACCAGAAGAACGAATTGGTTCAGGAGATCAACGTGGCAAGAGCCAAAGAGGATCTTGACCGTGCTACTGCCCAGTATGAAGGGAAAGTGATCTCAAAAGAACAATTCGATCATGCTAAAAAGACATATGAATCGTCGAAGGCCTTGCTTGATGCCTCAAAAGCACAGGTAGACGTGAGTAACTCGCAGATCAGTGTTGCTGAAAGCAATACTAAAACAGCAGATGCTCAGATCGCCATCCTGGAGACCTCATTGAGAAATACCAAGATTTATGCTCCCGCCAGCGGGCGGATTGCAAAAAGATGGCTGCTTCCCGGGGATGTGGTTCAACCGGGACAACCTGTATTTACTATTACCCGGGATTCCTTATTCTATGTCATGGCCTATTTTGAGGAGACCAAAGTGTCGGGTATTCATGATGGGAAAAAAGCAGAATTCACCGTAGATGCTTTCCCGGGAATGAAAGTGACCGGGAAAGTGATCAATGTCGGATCCAATACTGCTGCTCAGTTTTCTCTGATACCTCCCAATAATGCTTCAGGGAACTTTACAAAAGTTACGCAGCGCATCCCGATCAAGATCTCTATCGATAAAATACAAAGCGGGTCGGATGATCCGTCCTTTCACTTTGTCGCCGGTATGTCGGTACTTGTCAAGATAATAAAATGATGGCCAGAAGATTTCCCGGCATAAGTCACTTTCGCGATTTCATCCGTGAGCAGAGTGCTACTTTCGACACGACGAGCCCTTCCTATAAATGGTGGTTGCTTGCAAATGTGATGATCGGAACGTTTATGGCCGTACTCGATGCCACTATCGTCAATGTAGGGCTTCCGAAGATCATGGCTTCCTTTGGGGTTGGCCTCGACAAGATAGAATGGGTTTTGACGGCATACATGCTTGCATTAGCAGTTATGCTTCCAACCTCAGGATGGCTTGCAGACCGTTTTGGGTACAAGCGTGTTTATTTTCTCGGATTGTTTTTGTTCACACTGGGGTCTTTCATGTGTGGAATTTCTCCCAATGAAGATGTCCTTATATTTTCGCGTGTGATCCAGGGACTGGGGGCGGGATGCCTTATGCCGGTTGGTATGGCGATAATCACCCGTGAATTTCCGGCTGAAAAGAGAGCCGTGGCATTGGGATTCTGGTCCATTGCTTCTGCTGCCTCGGTTTCTTTCGGACCCCTCATCGGCGGATACCTTGTCGACCGGTTCAGCTGGCCACTTATCTTCGATGTCAATGTCCCGGTTGGTATAGCCGGCATGCTGGCTACTGCCATCATCCAGAAAGAATACAGAAATAAACATGTAGGGCCTTTCGATGTGATAGGATTCCTGTCGGTGACCATTTTTCTTCCTTTTCTTTTGTATGCATTGACTGAAGGAAATGCCTCCACAAATTCAGGAGGTTGGTCTTCTCCGCTAGTCTTGTCTTGTTTCGCTATTTCTGCTGTTGCATTTGTTGTTTTTATTTCCGCAGAATTCATTGTTGATTATCCGCTGATTGATCTCAAGCTTTTTAAAGATTACAATTTCGCCATCAGTAATGTAGTGACTTTTATTTTCGGGATTGGAATGTTCGGCAGCACTTTTCTATTGCCGTTGTATCTTCAGAATTCGCTGGGATATACAGCACTCCAGGCGGGTTCCGTTTTTCTCCCGGTCGGGATAATCCAGGGTATTGTTGCTCCCATAGCAGGTTTCCTTACTACCCGCATCAATCCTAAGTTCCTGATCATTGGCGGCGCCCTCCTGCTTGGCTTCACATTCTTCCTGAACAGTGATATGTCTTATCTCACAGAAAATAGTTACATCATGATTACCCTGTATATACGCGGTGTGGCCATGGGTGTCATGTTCTCTCCTCTGACTGCCTCAGCCGTTGTGGATATACCACGGCATAAGATGGGACAGGCATCCGGACTGCTGAATGTGATCCGTCAGGTTGGCGGAAGTTTTGGCGTTGCTATCCTGACGACAATTTTTACTACACGCATGAATTATCATACCCAGTCATATGGTGAGATGATCCAGTCAAATTCTCCCGCATATCACCAGGTGCTGCAAAATATAAAGTATTTCATTACTTCCGGCACAGGCGCCATAGGCACTATCGCAGACAGACAAAGCCAGACAGTACTGATGTCGCATGTTACCCGGCAGTCGTTTGTCCAGGCAATCGATGATGATTTCCTTCTGGCTGCCATAATCACCATGGTCTGCGCTATCCCGGTACTCTTCCTTAAAATTGGCAAGAAAGGAAAAGGAAAAAACAGTGAAAATGTCATAACACAAGATCAAAGTACCGGCATTGAAGAACAGAGGCAAAACATAAAAGTACCTGTAGAGGCATGAAATTAATTTGAGTTTGTATGAAAAGGAATAAGAAAAAAAGAATTGTATTTATTCTGATCACCCTGTTTCCATATTTTGTTTCAGGACAGAGCGCGAATCAGCTTTCTCACCTGGATGTCAACGATTCACTTACACTTAAGCAGATCATTCAACAAGTCACATCCTCACACCCGACAGTTCTGAAAGCACAGGAAGCAATCAATTCAGCAGAGGCCGGGATTAGTCTCGCACGGTCAGGATACTATCCTGATATTTCAGGACAGGCCGGATATACAAGGCTTGGTCCGGGATCAAAATTATCTTTTCCTATGCTGGGTACATTTGAACTATACCCTCAGAACAATTATAATGCCGAGGTGGATGTAAGGCAAACCATTTATGATTTTTCAAAGACATACCGGAATGTTAAAATGCAGGAGTCAGGAAAAATGATCTCAGAAAAGTCGGTTGAACTGGTAAAGGAAAAACTTGACCTGGTAACCGTCATTAGCTATTATACATTGGTTTATTTGCAGGAAGCCTTGAAAATAAATAATGTTGAGCTTGATAACCTGAAAGATCATCTTGCTTTTATTACGAAAAAGAAAGAAACCGGATCTGCAACCCAGTATGAAATTCTCGCAACTCAGGTAAGAATATCGACCGCCGAGAACCAGAAAGTAGATATTCAGACAGCAATCAAGACACAACAGGCGACATTGAATTCTTTATTGGGTCTCCCTGTCAGCAGTGACATAAAGGTCAAAGAGGAACTTTCTTTAGGAAATTCAGGTGTGGATACAAGTTCATTGATCCATTCCGCCCTTCAAAATCGTTATGAAATGATCGTCGCTGGACTTAATGAAGAACATGCAGCCCTTAATCTTAAAGTTATAAAAGTCCAGGACAATCCTGTAATGGATGCATTTCTTTCAGGTGGAATCAAAAACGGTTTCTTCCCCAATCTGAATGAATTGACCCCTAACTATGTTGCCGGGGTTGGTTTACATGTACCCATTTTCGACGCCACACGCCGAAAGAGTAACATAAGGCTTGCAAATGCAGAGATCAATGTACTAAAACAGGAAACCGAACAAACGCGAAGGGAAATTTCCAGTGAAGTTTATCAAAATGAAGCACAGGTGACTGCTGCCCTGCAGAAGATCCAACAGAGCAATATGCAGGTAAAGCAGGCCGAGGAAGCGCTTGAACTTGCAAGGGTCAGTTTTTCAGACGGAGTCATTACGAATCTTGATCTCCTGGATGCAGAAACTTCGGCAGATGAAAGCAAAGTCAACCTGCTGAAGGCGCAAACTGATTATGCTGTAAGCCTTGCCCGCCTTAATATTTCTATCGGCAGACCTGTTTATTAAAAAAAAATCTACCTTTGCACATCTTTGGTGAGACATAGTCGATTTTTTTCATAATTACAACTTAATAAAGATAGGAACAAAATGAATAAAAGAATTTTTATCGCGTCACTGATAATGCTTATTGCAGCAATGGCATCGTCCACATTTTCACAAAATTTCCCCGGATTTTCGAAGAGCAAGACCGGCCTGTATTACAAGATATACAAAACCGGAAATGATACTGTCAAGCCCAGGATAGGGAATTATCTAATATTTGATATGATCTATCATGGCAAATCGCATGGTAAAGATTCGGTCTTCTTTAACACGAGGAATCAAGATCATCCAGGTCCTGTTAAATTTTTCCTTCCTCCTCCAGATTTTAAAGGCGACCTGAATGAAGGACTTGCCATGCTGGCAAAGGGCGACAGCGGCGTTTTTATTGTTAATGCCGACTCACTCGTTTATAAGACTTTTAAAATGAGACACCGGCCTGCCGGTATCGACAGCAATGAAAACTTTTACTTCCACGTTCACATGTTATCTTTTCAGACGGTTGAGAACTTGATTTTCGCTGAAGATGCAAACATAAAGAAGTACGTAGAGGATAATAAAATCACGGTCAAACCAAATACCTATGGTATGTATATCATTGAAAGCAAGGCAGGTACTGGAACAAAAATAGACAGCGGGTGTCATGTAAAGATGAATTACAAA
Organism: uncultured Prolixibacteraceae bacterium; assembly: GCA_964624935.1. Lineage (GTDB taxonomy): Bacteria > Bacteroidota > Bacteroidia > Bacteroidales > FEN-979 > FEN-979. The sequence goes on along the minus strand of CAZUYY010000155.1, from coordinate 282 downwards.
ATATCGTTATTGGACGGAAAAGAGATATTCTCTTCTTATGAGCGTCATCAACCAATGAAATTTGAATATGGCAAACCCATCGATACGAAGGGTTTTCAGTATGGGATTTCAACCTTAAGACAAGGAAGCAAGGCAAAGTTCATAGTACCTTCAGTGTTGGCTTTCGGACATGACGGAAGCGGTTCAGCGGTGGCTCCCTATCAAACCATTGTTTACGATGTTGATGTTCTGGATGTAAAGACAAAAGAAGAATATGAAAAGGAACAAATAGAGAACAAAAAA
>CAZUYY010000154.1:0-6404 GCA_964624935.1 uncultured Prolixibacteraceae bacterium | reverse complement strand
CATCCAACTTCTTTTCATTTTTTATTTTTCATTTTTTATTTTTTATTCCTTAAATGCCCAGGATACTGTAAAAATCCTTAATGGTTACCATAAGTTTTATTACAAGAGTGGAGCCATTTCGAGTGAAGGCACAATGAAGAACGGACAACCCGACGGTTATTGGAAATCATACTATGAAAACGGGAAATTAAAATCCGAAGGTAACCGTAAAAACATGGAACTGGACAGTCTTTGGATATTTTATAATGAAAAAGGAGAACGGATTCTTGGTGTAAATTATAAGGACGGAAAGAAGAATGGAATAAAGACTACTTATGTAGAGCATGAAATGATCCGGGAAATGTTCAAAAATGATGTTAAAGAAGGATTTACCCGGTACTATTACCCTGACGGTAAAATTAAAATGGAGATTCCGTTTGTTAAAGGCATGGAACAGGGATTTGGCAAAGAGTATTCACCAGATGGCGACATCATTACATTGATAGAGTACAAACATGGTTTTGTTGTCGACCGCCTTAAGATCAACAGACGGGACCATAATAATCTGAAACAGGGGAGATGGTACACTTTTTATGGGAATGGCAACATTCATGTGGAAGGAAATTACCAGGATGACATGAAGGACGGGTATTTTAAGGAATATGCAGAAAACGGCGACCTGATCAGTGTGGATAAGTATGTTAAGGATGTGAAACAACCTGAAGCACAGGAAGTCAAAAAACTTGATATACGAAATGAATATTATCACAATGGTAAGATAAAAGCCAGTGGTACATACCGTGACGGCACGCCTGAAGGAATTTACAGGGAATACGATTCACTTGGACAGATCACCCGGTCATTGATCTATGATATGGGAACCATTACAGGAGAAGGAATTGTAAAAGAAGATGGCAACCCTGACGGACATTGGAAGGATCTTTATCCCGATGGTAAAATAAAAGCAGAAGGAGATTATAAAGATGGTCTGCAGGTTGGAGAATGGAAATTCTTTTATCCGGACGGGAAACTGGAACAGGATGGCAAATTCACAAGTAAGGGAAAATATCACGGCACATGGAAATGGTACTATGAATCCGGACAACTTATGCGTGAAGAGGAATTTGATAACGGACTGAAAGACGGCATGCATACGGAGTATGATGAAAATGGAAAAATTATCGAAGAAGGTGAATATATCAAAGACCAGGAAGATGGCTCCTGGGTCTTGACCATTGGTGATTACCTGGAACGTGGTACTTACCGCGATGGATTGAAAAACGGGAAATGGGTCAGTTATCATCTGGTGAAAATGAATGAGAAAACAGACAGTGTTCTTTCTTTCTCAGGTAGTTTTGTAGAAGACAATCCTGACGGAAAACACATCTATTATTGGGATAATGGAAAGGTAAAAGATGAAGGTTCATACCTGATGGGAAAAAAAGAAGGCGACTGGACCAAATATGAATACGACGGAACTCCTTTTTTGGTAATTACTTACAGGAATGGTATAGAAACAAAATACGACGGGGTAAAGATCAAACCACCCTTCGAGTCGTCCGATGAATAAAACGGCATAGAAAATTATGGATAAATACAAAAAACCAGGAGGTAACTGGAAGGGAAAACAAACGCCTGATGCACGAAAAAGAAAATCATCAGAAGCCAGACCTTTATTTTCACGGAAACAGAACGATGATGATGATGTTCCACTTAAAAAACAAAATTATTCTTCATCTCCAAAGAAAAAAATCCTTTCAGCTAAAGCCTCTGAAAGTAATTTGATACGTCTGAACCGGTACATTGCCAATGCGGGCATCTGTTCACGGAGGGAAGCGGATAAGCTGATTGAAGCAGGTGCTGTAAAGGTTAATGGGAAAGTTGTGACTCAGCTTGGAATTAAAGTTTCACTGAATGATAAGATATCCTATGGCGACCAGGCACTTTCACGAGAAAAACTCAGGTATGTTCTTCTCAATAAACCCAAAGGATTTATAACAACGACCGATGATCCTGAGAATCGTAAAACAGTTATGAATCTTATTTCACATGCCTGTAAAGAACACATCTACCCGGTAGGCCGGCTCGACAGGAACACAACAGGCCTGCTCCTTTTTACCAATGACGGAGAAATAGCAAAACGGCTTACACACCCCAGGTATGGAATCAAAAAGATCTATCATGTTGGTCTTGACAAGAATCTTTCAGTACCGGATATGAAGAGTATTCTGGAGGGTATCGGGTTGGAGGATGGACTCGTCAAAGCAGATGCAATCGAATATGTTGGTGATGGAAAAGATAAAAAAGAAATCGGTATCGAACTTCATACCGGACAGAATCGAGTCGTAAGACGAATATTTGAAAAACTTGGTTATAAAGTGGTGAAACTTGACCGTGTTTATTATGCCGGCCTTACCAAAAAGAACCTTCCCCGCGGAGAATGGAGATTTCTCGAAGAAAAAGAACTCAACATGCTTAAAATGATCGGATTGTAGTATTATATCTAAATATTTTCACTTATGAAACAAGGATTTATTATTGCTTTTCTTTTTTTCTTCGCACAATACTGCTTTGCTTCCGTCGATCCTATACAGGATCTGATCCATACAGCAGGCGATGCAACAGTTTATCCGAATGACAACCTGGTAGTGGTTTTCGATAGCGTAAAAGTGGATGTCAAAGAATCGGGATTAAGTTATATTCTGACGCATACCCTGACTAAAGTATTGAATACAAAAGGAGCCATCGACCTGAGTGTGGTGAAATTCGGATACGATCCATTATCGGCCTATGTCGATATCAGAAAAGTTGTTATTTATAAAAAAGACGGTTCCATCAAAACGTTAGATACGACTAAAGTTATGGATTATCCTGCTCCTGCAAGAATGATCTATTGGGGCGCCAGGGAAAAAATGATAGAGGTAGGAAGACTCGACCCCGGGGATGCTGTCGAGGTAATAGAATTTAAAAAAGGATTTACATATGCCCTGCTGGAACAGGGAGAGGATGATGACAGTAAATACATCCCGCCGATGAAGGGCCATTATTACGACATCGTGGATTTCTGGAGTGGGAATCCTGTCAAGGTTAAAGTTTATGAAATTTCCCTTCCGAAAGATAAACCCATACAGTACAAGGTTTACAATGGAGAAGTTCAATCATCGGAATTGTTCCGTGACGATAAGATCATTTATACGTTTACTAAAAAAGATATCCTTCCTTTCAAATCCGAACCGCATGGGGTAGCGACTTCAGATGTCGCACCCAAACTTCTGCTTTCAACAAGTCCCGATTGGTTTGCCAAATCCCGCTGGTTCTACAAGGTGAATGAGGATTTCGGTAGTTTTGATGATACCCCAGATATCCAGGCCAAAGTGAATGATATCCTGAAAGGCGCCACGAATGAGCTGGACTCCATTTCACGGTTGACGCACTGGGTAGCAGATGAAGTTCGTTATTCAGGGATCTCCATGGGTTGCGGAGAAGGATATACATTGCACAAAGGAGCAATGACATTTAACGACCGGTGCGGCGTATGCAAAGATAAAGCCGGGATGCTGATAACTATGCTGCGCGCGGCAGGATTCAAATCATATCCCGCCATGACTATGGCTGGGTCAAGAATAGATTATATTCCGGCGGATCAGTTCAATCATAGCGTGACCATTGTAAAACTGAAAGACGGCAAGTATCACCTGCTCGACCCGACCTGGGTTCCCTTTGACCGGGAATTATGGTCGAGCGCCGAGCAACAGCAGCAATACCTGATGGGAGTTCCTGAAGGCGCCGACCTGGCAACCACACCGCTTTCAGCACCTGAAAATCATTTCCTGAAGATTGATACAAAATCATCATTATCTGCAGACGGAACAATGACTGGAACATTAACACTCACTGCAGAAGGACAATCCGACGCCGGGATCCGTGGAATGTTCAGGAATTTTAATAAAACACAATGGAACCAGAATGTCGAAAAAGAGATCTTGAAAATATCACCACTGGCTGAAGTTACACATGTTGAATACGCCGACCCGATTGATTACAAAGCAGGCCCGATAAAGATCACTGTCGAATACAGGATTCCTGAATATGCACTTGTCTCCGGCAACCAGGTTCTTTTTACACCGGTTACTGCCTCCAATGTATTTAAGAATTACCAGTCACATCTGTTCTTTGAAACCGGGATGAAAGAACGGAAATATTCCTTCCGGGACCGTTGCTCACGGTTGGTAGAACTCAGTGAAGCCATCCACCTTCCGGGAAATTCAAATAGTATTTATCTGCCGGGGAAAAAAAATAAAACAGGCAATGTGTGTTCTTTCCATGGAGGATATGATTTGAAAGACCAAACCCTGACATTAAATGAAAAGATCGTTCTCGGAAAAAGGATCTACGATGCTAAAGACTGGCCTGAATTCCGCGATGCCGTTCTTTCACAGAATTCTTTTGCTGACGATCCTGTTGTTATCCGCATTCAAAACTAATTCCTCATTACTATAATCATGATGTTTATGAAAAAGATATATTTACTTCTTCTTCCTGCCATTTGCCTGCTGTCATCTGATTTCCTTTTTTCTCAGGATGAAAATTACGATGCCGTATATCTTCAGCTTAAAAAAGAATACACACTGAATATCGATGGCAGTATGGACTACCGTTATGTAAAAAAACTAAAACTACAGTCCTACCGGTCGTTTAACAGCCTTTATGGTGAGACCTTTATATCTTATAATCCTGCCTTTCAATCACTGAAGATAAATGAAGCTTATACGATCATGGCGGATGGAAAAAAGAATCCTTCTCCCTCCAATGCATTTAATGAAGTCCTTCCTGCCTTTGCAGCCAATGCTCCGGCATACAACAATCTTCGCGAAATGGTCATTACCCATTCAGGAACTGAACGGAATGCAGTAATAAACCTCGATTATGAATTGCATTCAAAGAAAGGATTTTATCCCTGTTTGATGGGAAATGAATTATTAGCCGAAGTGGAGCCGATAAAGGAATTGACTTTTATGATACGGATCCCTTTGGAAAGCAAACTGAATTATTCAATGCTGAACAATACAACGACAGCAGTTGTAACAAAAGATGGGACCTTTCAGGTTTACACGTGGAGTTTTAAGGATGTCCCGGCTATCTCTACTGAAGATTTTCAAAAAGGTGCTTATGACCTTTATACAAGAATCATATTCAGTACTGCAAAAGACCGGTCAGAACTATACAGGGAATTCATGGACAAGGCATCATTTTCTTATGCTTTAAACGATGAAATGAAAGATGCCGTTGCGAATATTATCAAAGAAACCAACGAAAAAACAGAGTTACTGTTAAAACTTCAGGACAAAGTGAGCAATGAATTCCGGTTTTATCCGGTTCCAATGAGGATTACCGGCTTTACTTGCAGGCCCCCACAGGAAACATGGAACAGTAATGGAGGGACACTCCTTGAAAAAGCAGTACTTCTGACGGCCTTGCTTAAAGAAGCCGGCATAGAAGCGACTCCTGTTTTCATGATCAGAAAAGGTTTATACGATGAAACCATCGGATCACTCATGGATGTTGAGGATATCCTGGTAAAAGCAGGATCAGAAAGTCCGGTCTATTTGTCGTTGGCCACCATGAACCCCCAGGATCTGTTATATTGCTCGCCTGAAAGAGTACTTGTCGAATTAAATCAGGAAGGTATCAAAGTGGAAAAATCACCCTCCCTGAAAAACAAGATCAGCATGACAGGAACATTCACGGTGAACGGGCAGAAACAATTATCAGGAGAAGTTACTCTTACTGAAAATAACGGAGATAATCCCTACCTGATGTTAGTCCGTGATAAGAGCAAGGCAAAATCCCTCATTGGAGGAGGGCTATCAGGTTCCGATCTCAAAGACCCGGGCATAACGAAAATGGGGATTGATCAATCTTCCATGGTCATTGCAGTCCAGAAAGATAAAGCCTTCCGTAGCGACTCTGATTATTATTTTTTCCAGTTGCCAGTAGTGACCAATGGCGTCGAAAGCCTTGGCATCCACTTATTACCCAAAAACCGGATTACCCCTTTGGAAATCTCATCATTGATCGAAGAAAACTACGACTTCACGATTATACTTCCTGAAAAGATGAGACCCTTCATCCCGAACGAAAAAAAAGAAATTAAAAACAATACCGGAGCCTTTTCTTTTGAAGTGAAGACTGAAGGAACAAAGGTTATTATTCACAGATCCCTGAAACTGGAAAAACAATTGATTCAACCTTCTGAATACCCGATATTAAAAACCCTTATTGACCATTGGAATGCCGATAGATACCGGGAGCTGGTATTTGTGAAGTCACAGCCATAACTTATTAATTTTACCGCTAAATCGCAAAGACGCAAAGGACGCAAAGATTTACCGTTTCATTTTGCGCCTTGGCGTCTTGGCGGTGAA
>CAZUYY010000153.1:0-6523 GCA_964624935.1 uncultured Prolixibacteraceae bacterium | reverse complement strand
TTCTTAAATCCTGTCCAATGCTGACATATAATTATATCTTGCTGACACTGATGATCTTTGGCACTTACCTTCCCGCCAAATTAAGACAATGGTGGTTTTTCAAATCGATCATCCTGCTTAAGACTTATATGCGGTTTTTTGGAAAGAAATACACTCCTGAGGCAACACTTAACAAAGGTTGAAATTTCTGCTGGTCGTCAGGCTTCTGCTCGAATCCGTTTATTATCAAATTCACCATTAATATAGCGTTGCATCAATTTAAAGCGCTGAAGTTTTCCACTTGAAGTTTTTGGAATTTCATTCGATTTTATCAGAACCATTTCATCAACAGTAATACCAAGGTTACTGCGCAACAGCCCCCTGAGTTTATGGAAAGTCTCTGATGCTTTCTCTTCAGGGAGACTGGCTGCAAACACAATCACCTTGTCCTGACCGGTTTCCCTGCTTGTAGTCCCGCAAAAACAAACCTTGCCATATTTTATTTCGTCTAAGGTACTGGCTATCTCCTCAAGATCGTTGGCAAAATAGTTCCGGCCATTTTTAAAAATGATATCCTTATACCGGCCGCTGATATACAGTCTTCCTTCAAAGAAAAATCCTATATCTCCTGTACGGAACCATTCCTCACAATAGGCCGGAATCGTTGCCCCTCTGTTATTATAATAACCTTTGGTAATGCTTGGACCTTTTATCTGAATGTGACCGGAATTCCCATCCATTACAACCTGGTCATTATCATCTACGATCCGGATTTCAATATCATTCAATCTCACTCCGACTTCTGAGAGTAATCTCGCCGTTGGTTCGGAAGGATCGACCGGCTGAGCTTTGTTTTCCCGATCAAGAATGGAAGTATTGAACGCTTTGATCACTGATCGTTCCATCAACGGAGCAAATGAGATGGCCAGCGTGGCTTCTGCCATACCATAAACGGGCATCATGGCTTCCGGCCTGAAGCCGGATAGTTCAAGTGTATCAACAAATTCCTGCATGATCTTTACGGAGATGGGTTCGGCGCCATTCATCAACGCTTTTAAGCTGGAAAAATCCCAGTCAAATAATAGCTTATTGCGCTTCAGATATCTTAAAACCAGCGCCAGTCCAAAGTTTGTACAGCCTGAAAGAGTGACCTTTTCCTGACTCATCAGGTTCAGCCACAATCCGGGCTTCATTATGAAATCTATGGTATCGATATGATATTGTGCAATGATGCAATATATGGGGACAATGTGGGTTCCAATTAATCCCATATCATGAAAAAGCGGCATCCAGTTCCCGAATCTATCTGAAGACTGAATGTCAATCGCAATACGTATTGCATCCAGGTTCACCATTATATTCCGGTGTGAAAGCATAATCCCCTTGGGGTTCCCTGTGCTTCCCGATGAGAACTGAATAAAGGCAAGATCGTCAGGATTCAGAATGGGCTTATCATATACTCCGGTAAAATCCAGTTCCTCTTTATGCTTTGTTTTTCCTTCAGGGAAAATACCTTGAACCTTCACTCCCTCACTCATAATAATATAAGGATAATCCAATTGCTCGTGTACATTTACCAGCTTTACGACTGCGGGATTGTACCCTGAAAAGGTCATTGGAGGTTGAAGTACAGTGGGAACTATCCCCAGCAGAAAACTGCCCCAGAGAAGTTCTATGATTTGCTGATTATCCTGGACAGCAATGATTATTTTGTCACCCTGCCTCAAACCAAGGTTATAAAGACCGGTGGCAATATGTTCTGCACCGGTGAGCAAATCCTCATAAGTCTGGATCTTTAAACTGCCATCCTTATCGTAATATCCTGTAAATAAATCAGGATGAATGCTTATCGCCCTGGTTAAGAGATCAGGTAAGGTCAATTCAGGCTGATAATATTCACTCGTTTCAGGCATGAGATTCAAAGGTTGATCAAATCAGGATGCAAAGAAACGAATAAGTCAACTATGTGGCAAGTATCGGGAATATTCTTAAATTTGCTGCACAAATTTTTGCCCCATGAAGATTGAAGATTTCATTGCCCAACTTGAAAACGAATATGAAGATCTGAAACCTGGGTTACTAAAACCCAACAGTGTTTTCAGAGAAGTTTTTGAATGGAATTCCATTAATGCACTTATCCTGATTGCAATGGTCAAGACTGAATACGATGTGACCATCAATGCTGAAGATATTGCAACCTCAAAAACAATAGAAGATCTTTATCGGATTATTGAATCTCGCATTCAGTAATACCGGATTTCACGTTATTTCTAAAAAACTTTCTTCCATTTGAGCTAGTTCCCTCCTCATATATAATCCAATTTGCCCGGTTTTATTACCCTGTCATCAAAATCCCCATTCAGGTATCGTTGCATCAGTTTATACCGCTGCAATTTTCCACTCGACGTCTTTGGGATCTCATTTGATTTTATCAGGACCAGCAGATCAACGGGAACTCCGAGTTTGCGGCGCAGGAGTACCCTTAGTTCTCTGAAAGTATCCGGTGCTTTCTCTACCTGCAACCCGGCTATGAAGGCTATTACCGTTTCCTTCCCGGTTTTCCTGTCGGTAGTACCCCCAAGACAAACTTTCCCATATTTAATTTCATCAATAGTACTTGCCAGGTCTTCAAGATCGTTGGCAAAATAGTGAATACCGTTTTTAAAGATGATATCTTTATAACGCCCGCTGATGTAAAGCCTGCCTTCAAAGAAGAACCCGATATCGCCCGTCCGGAGCCAATCCCCGCAGAAGACTTCGGCTGTGGCCACCGGGTTCTTATAATAACCTTTGGTAATACTTGGTCCTTTTATCTGGATATGGCCGGAAACTCCTTCTTTGACCGTCCGGTCATGAATATCCGTAATCCGGATATCCATGTCATTTAATGCCATTCCCACTTCTGAGAGCAACCTTGCAGAAGGATCTGCAGGATCAACCGGCTGTGCTTTATTTTCACGATCAAGCACGTAAGCATTGAAGGCAGTAGCCACTGACCGGTTTGGGAGCGATGCAAATGAAATGGCGAGTGTGGCCTCTGACATGCCATAAACCGGCATCAGGGCTTCAGGTCTTAAAGCATAAGGCACGAGTGCATCGGTAAAGTCTCGCATAATTTTGACTGAGATAGGTTCAGCTCCGTTCAGCAAGGCCTTCATACTGGTGAAATCCCAATCAAATGTTTGTTTCCCTCTCTTTAAATATTTTAAAACCAGTGCAAGTCCGAAGTTTGTAGTACCCGTGATGGTGACCTTCTGCCGGCTCATCATGTTCAGCCATAATCCCGGATTCATGATGAAATCCAGCGTTTCGACCTGACACTGGATTTTACATGAGTAGATGGGGTTAAAATGGTATCCGATCAGACCCATGTCATGATAAAATGGCATCCAGGTGCCGAAGATATCATCAGGATGGTTTGAGTCAAATCCGAAACGCATGGCATCCAGGTTCACCATCAGGTTGTTATGTGAAAGCATGACCCCCTTCGGATCCCCGGTGCTGCCTGATGAAAACTGAATAAATGCAAGATCATCCGGTTTGAGTTCAGGTTCAGGAAAGGCTCCGTAACTGACCAGATCTTCTTTATGCTTAATTTTCCCTTCGATTAGCGCACAGGGTTCCTTCACGTCAGAATCCATAATAATATAAGGATCATTCAGCAGTTCAAATACTTTCACCAGTTTCATCAAAGGGGGATTATCATCATCAAATTTGGCAGGAGGCTGAAGAACGGTTGGAACGAGCCCTAACAGAAAAGATCCCCAGAGCATCTCTACCGTTTGCCTTTTATAGCGTGTAGCAATGATTATCTTATCCCCTTGTTTCAAACCAAGATTAAACAAACCGGAAGCAATCCATTTTGCCTCGTCAAGTAATTCCTTGTAAGTTTGAATCGTATAATTGTTATTCTTATCGTAATACACGATAAACAATCCGGGATTTTTAAGAATTGCCCGGTTCAGAAGATCAGGTAAGGTGAGCTCAGGATAGTAATATTCAGACTTTTGAGGCATAGGTTCTTTTTTAGTCCTGGAAGGAGTAGTGAGGGGCGGTTACTTTTCTTCCATCATTTTCTTCCCTTCTGCAGCAAGCTGTGCGATGGTCAAATCCTCAAAAAAAATATAAGGGGGCCATTCAAATCCAAACATGTTTTGAGTATCCTCTGCAAGCAATACAGCCCTGATAGAATCAATTCCATAGGTTGCCAGAGTGTTGGCAGAATCAACCGGCAAACCTTTATTCAGATGAAGGGAAGTCCATGAAATAAGAAAATCCTCGAGATTTTGTGTCGCCATTTTAGATATAATTATTGATTATGGAAGCGCATTCGCCCTTAACGCTGCAAAATTAGAAAAATGGAACCTGAATGAGAAAAAAAAAGTACTTTTGTAAGTTACCACAATCAAAAAGATAGAAACAGAACTATCAATGGCCATCTTTGAGATATCCGATGTTCGTATTGCCGGTCTGTCTGCATGTGTTCCAAAAAAAAGATTATCCAATCATAATTACAATTGGATAACACAGAAGGAACGTGACCGACTGATCCAGATGATTGGTGTGGAATTCCGCCATGTTGCCGGTCCCGGACAAACAACTTCCGACCTGTGCTTACAGGCAGCAGAACAATTGTTAGACAATCTGGGTTGGGAACGTGCTGAAATTAACCTGCTCGTTTTTGTTTCTCAATCGCGCGATTATATCATACCATCTACCTCTGCCATTTTGCAGGACAAGCTAAAGCTGCCTAAAACATGCATGACTATCGATATTAACCTCGGCTGTTCAGGATATGTTTATGGCCTTTCGGTCATCAGCAGCCTTATCAGGACTACAGGTATACAAAAGGCGCTGCTCCTGGTCGGAGACCTTTCGAATGTAACTTCTAATTATCGTGATAAAAGTACTTATCCGCTTTTTGGTGATGCCGGAACAGCTACTGCATTGGAATTTAAAACTGGTTATGCTTCGATGCAGTTTAACCTTCAAACTGACGGAAGCGGTTATGAAGCGATTATTATCCGGGATGGCGGAGTACGTAACCTGGTCAATAAAAAATCATTTTCCATTAAAAAATATGGGGAAGGGATTTATCATAACAATATGCAAGTTTCACTGAACGGCATTGAAGTTTTCAATTTTTCACTTCGTGAAGTGGTTCCTAATATAAAAACAACGCTAAAACACTTCAACCGCCAGCTTGATGAGTTCGACTTCCTGTTGTTTCACCAAGCCAACCGCCTCATCAATGAAACTATCCGCAAGATGCTGAAGGTTGATCCGGCCAGAGTTCCATATTCACTTCACGACTTTGGTAATACAAGCTGTTCTTCTATTCCGCTTACCATGGTCACCCAGATCCGGAAGGAACTCGGTGAAAAGTCACAGAAGTTGTTGCTTTCTGCTTTTGGAATAGGCCTTTCCTGGGGCACTGCCCTGATCGGAACCGATGGCATCGTTGTTCCTGAAATCACCGAACAGGAGGTTATTCCAACATAATCTTAAAGGGGATGAATGCATTTGATCTGAAAGGTAAAACAGTTCTTGTCACCGGCGCCTCATCGGGCCTGGGCAGGCAGACTGCCATTACCGCCAGTGAATATGGCGCACGGGTTATCATCACTGCACGGAATACAGCAAGACTGGAGGAAACATATCGGTCACTTCATGGCGAAGGACATCAGCAATTTCTTGCCGACCTTACTATCCAGGCGGATATTGACCGGCTGGTGGCCGGGTTGCCAATTCTGGACGGCCTGGTGCATAGTACCGGTATTTCTGAACTTTCCCCGGCCCGCTTTATAACTGAAGAAATAATTTCCAGAACATTTCGTATCAGCTTTGATGCTTCTGTGATTCTGACAGCAGGAATTTTGGGAAAAAAGAAATTGGCAAAAGGCAACAGTTCCATCGTTTTTATCTCTTCCATCTCGACCCGGTATCCGTTTGTGGGTGGCGCCATGTATATAAGCGCCAAAGCTGCCCTCGAGACTTATGCCCGGGTGCTGGCACTCGAACTGGCCTCCAGGGGAACAAGGGTTAACTGCATAGCTCCCGCATTTGTACATACTCCCATGCTTGATGAAACTGCTGAGAATTTTTCCCGGGAAGCTGTTGACAAAATTGAACAACGACAGTTGCTGGGTCTTGGCGATCCTGTTGACGTTGCGAATACTATTGTGTTTTATCTGTCTGATGCATCAAAGTGGGTGAGCGCAACAAACCTGATTTTAGGAGGAGGGTAAGAGATATGAACAAGAACAAACCTGATTATTCCATCGTTGTCCCGGTTTATAACAGTTGTGAGTCGCTGGAAGAGCTGTACCAACGGATCGGACAAACAATGAATAAAATTGATAAAACATTTGAGATTATTTTTGTAGATGACGACAGCATTGATAAAAGTTGGAATATACTGGAATCCATACAAAAGACAAATCCGGAAAAGGTCATTGCGATTCGTCTGGCCCGGAATTTCGGCCAGCATAATGCCACCATCTGTGGTATTGCCCAGGCTTCCGGAACCTTTATTATAACAATT
>CAZUYY010000152.1:0-6534 GCA_964624935.1 uncultured Prolixibacteraceae bacterium | reverse complement strand
AACCTGTAATGAATTCGCCATTGCAGTCGATAATTCCGAAACCTCCCTGAAGATGTGCATTCACCTGAAACAAAATGGATCGGAAATAAAGAACATTTCAAACTGCATCGATTGCAGGGATGTCGGCCACACAGGTGAAAAAATGGGGTGGAAAGACCACTTAAAACGTGACTTCGATTTTATCCTCGATTGCTTCGATAATGAACCTGGTCCGAGAGAAACCATATTACCCTATAACCCGCAGTTGGTTAAGGAACTTGGGGTTAAAAAAGGCAACATCATGATCGGCCGTCCGATGGGCATGTCCTGTGGCTGTCCGATAACTCATTGTGGAATAGTAACCGATTCCGATCCCCGCAATGGAGTAATCAACTGGTGTGTAACAGGCCCTCTCCGGCCAAGATCAGAAGGCTTTGTCGATATCGGATATTACGTCGCACAAGGATATGAAGGAATAATCAGGGAATCAAAGGAAAAAATTGAATTAGGCCGCCGCTACTGGTTCTTGCCACGCCGGTGCATGCTGCAATGGCGACACAGCGGCTTGGTCAATGCAATCTCAAAACTCCCCGATGGCAGCTTCAAAGTAAGAATTGAAGGCCTTTTCATAGGCTAGCCCTCTCTCGATTATTCAAATTGAACTTCAACAATCGTTGATCGATATTCGGGTATTCAAAAAAACAATCAAACTTCAAACTTCGTTGATCAATATTTGAGTATTCAAAAAACCAACACCTGACACCCAACACCTAATACCAATAATCGTAAATCGTCAATCAAAAAATTCAATCGGGAATCGAAAATCGTCTAATCGTAAATTATCTTTCCACTCCAGCACATTAAAATAAGATTTAGTCTGCAAAAAGTTGCCTCAGATTCCCACAGTTGTGTAATTTTGTCGGCTACTCTTATATACATACGGGGTATTAGCTCAGTTGGCTAGAGCGCTGCGTTCGCAATGCAGAGATCACCGGTTCGATTCCGGTATACTCCACAAGCGATTTCCGGATTCCTTTTCCTGATCAGGAGTCATTCCCCCTCCCTCTTGGGGGAGGGGGTTAGGGGGTGGGGTTGTCAGCGGCCAGGGTCAGGGGATGATGTACTCCCCGCCCCGAATGGGGAGGGGTCAGGGGAGGGGCTAAACAAAAGTCACATTTTACATTTTACATTTCGCACTTGACCTTGGGGTCAGGGGAGGGGCTGAATCACTCCACCGTAACTGACTTCGCCAGATTCCTCGGCTGATCAACATTGCAATGTCTCATAACAGCGATGTGATAGGAGAGAAGCTGCAGCGGTATCGTCGCAAGAATAGGAACCAGGAACTCCTCCGTCTCCGGGATCTCAATATAGTGATCGGCAATTTTCTTCACAGCCTCATCCCCTTCATTGATGATCGCAATGATCTTCCCCTTGCGTGCCTTCACCTCCTGGATATTGCTCAGCACCTTTTCATAAGTGCCCTTTTTAGTAGCGATCACAACCACCGGCATCTGATTGTCAATGAGAGCAATGGGACCATGTTTCATCTCTGCAGACGGATATCCCTCTGCATGGATATAAGAGATTTCCTTGAGTTTCAGAGCGCCTTCCAGCGCAACAGGAAAATTGTATCCACGCCCCAGGTAAATAAAGTTATGCACTTTGTTGTAATTCTTTGCAATCACTTTAATCTCCTCATTTTTCCTGAGCGTAGCTTCCACCTTTTTAGGAATAGTCTCCAGTTCCGACAGGATCTCGAAAAAACGTGATTGCGTGATGGTACCTTTCTTCATCGCGATCTTCAGCGCCATCATGGTAAGAACTACAACCTGTGAGGTAAATGCTTTCGTCGATGCCACCCCGATCTCAGGACCGGCATGCGTATAGATACCTGCATCAGTATCTCTTGCAATGGACGAGCCCACTACATTACAAATGCCCAGGACAGTTGCCCCTTTCGACTTGGCAAGATCAATGGCCGCAAGGGTGTCGGCTGTCTCTCCCGATTGTGAGATGGCGATCACGATATCTTCTTCGGAAATCACCGGGTTACGGTATCGGAATTCTGACGAGTACTCAACTTCCACCGGGATCCTCGCAAGGTCCTCCAGCAGATATTCACCAACCAGCCCGGCATGCCACGAGGTACCACATGCCGTAATAATGATCCGCTTGGCATTGATCAGTTTCTGTTCATATTCACGGATCCCTCCAAGCGAGATGATTCCCTGCTCGGGATGTAACCTTCCGCGCATGCTGTCAAGGATCGACCGCGGTTGTTCAAAGATCTCCTTAAGCATGAAATGAGCAAAGCCCCCTTTCTCAATCGAGCTGAGGCTGAGCTCAAGCTTCTCGATATAAGGAGTCTTGTTCTGATTCTTTATGGTCTTGATCTTTAATTCCTTGTTGCGCTCGATGATCGCAATCTCCTCATCGTTCACAAACACCACATTGTTCGTATACTCAATGATAGGCGTAGCATCCGAGGCAACGAAAAATTCATCCTTCCCGATGCCGATCACCATCGGACTTCCCTTTCGTGCAGCAATCAGAAGATCAGGGTTCTCTTTCGACATCACCACGATCGCATAAGCGCCGATAACATGATTAAGAGCAATCCGCACTGCCTCATCCAACGTTACTTTCTCATTTTCCTTGATTTCTTCAATAAGATGGATAATGACTTCCGTATCTGTCTCGCTGATGAAAGTATATCCGCGGTTTATCAATTCACTGCGCAGGGTAAGATAATTCTCAATGATCCCGTTATGAATGATCGCCAGTGACTTATTCATGGAAAAATGAGGATGCGCATTCACCTGGTTCGGCTCCCCATGTGTCGCCCATCGCGTATGAGCCATGCCGATCGTCCCCGTAGTGACCTTCCCCTCTATATACTGCTCCAGCTCCGAAACTTTCCCTTTGCATTTATAAATATGCAGGTCATCATTCAAAAGACAAACCCCCGCACTGTCATACCCGCGATATTCCAGCCGGTGCAACCCCTTGATAAGTATAGGATAAGCATCCCGCGGCCCGATATAAGCAACAATTCCACACATGGTATCTATTTAAGAAGATCAAAGGTAGAATTTTTTAACAAGGAAAATCAAAAACACCCTGTAAGATTCACTATTCACCACGTCACCACGTCACCACATCACCAGTTCACCACCTCACCACCTCACCACCTCACTACTTTAATGCAGCTTCGTATAAATAATCTTCAAACTAATCTTATCCGTCTTGATCGCCGGCAACTGCGGCTTCGTCCCCGTCAGCATAATGCGGTTGGTGACAAGCACAGAAGCGGTGGGATCATTAGCCTGAAGATACAGGTAAGTATTTTTAAGCTTCCCGTCAAGCACCTGCTGTATATAACGTGCGATCCTGAAAAAATAGGTCCGGCTATCCGAATGATAACTACCGCCGGCATATCCGGCCCCTTCACTCTCGTCAGGCAGAAATGCTACATTACCTGCCGAGTCCACAGTGAGCAGCGAAAGAGTGACCGGAGGCTGCAGGGTGGTATCGGTTTGTGCATTTTTAAAGGTCAGTACCGCACTATTGATAGCTATCTTTCCCCCTTTTAAAAGGTTATTAAGGAAAGGAAGATGAAGCTTCACCCTCACTCCCCCCAATCCCTGGATATAAAGTTCCTGTTTCCCGAGGACCGTATCATGCTGAAGCACCTGTTGCTTAAGCCGGGGGGATGCATCTGCATAATTATTATGATCGAAATGGTTGAAACGTGCAGAACCCGAAGTACCGGAAAGCACGAAAGAGAGGTTGGTATCTGTCGAATTATGATAATAAAGAACGATTTCCGAGTACGAATTCGTGGGATCGAACGACAATAAAGCGCCGCCATAGGCAGCCCGTTCCGATTCGATGTACAATCCTTTCATGAATAAAATAAAATTGGCGTCTGTACTCAAAACCGAAGAAGGAGCGAAAAGAATTTTATTTCCAAAATATGTTGAGAATTGGCTAAGGTTGATACGGATATGAGGTAGTCCTTTGACTCCTCCGATGGTAAGACTGTCATATCTTGCCGGCACGAACGAATGATCTGCAAGCAGGTGGCTGTAAGTCTGTAACGTATGATTCGAGTAATAGGTGGTGTCATAGTAAAAATCCTGGGCGATCTCATAAACTTTCAGATGTTGCCGCGCAGTAGTGTCGCCGTAAATGCTTCCATAAGGAATACACAAAACAACAGAATCAAGACGAGGGTTGGTGCCGAATTCTGGTGCTTCTGCCGAAAGCTGGTATTGCATGTAAAACCCTGCCGTGGTGGAACCGAAGATCGGATCCATAATGGAACCTATGATACTGTAACTGGCCTCATCAGTACGTACGGTATCCTGTATTACCGAATAAGCCACGATGGAAACAGTATCTATAGTCTTGATATTCAACGTGTCGGAAGGAGGAAGAAGGTTCATCCCCACCTGGTAAGGATCTTTCTTACAGGAGTCAATAAAGAAAATAAGGATCAGTAGGAAAACAGCAAGGTTGAGAATGCGGATAATATTCGATTTCAAAGGAAACAGGTTTAAAAGGTTCCGTTACTAGTCAACTTCGACCGATTCATCCACCAGGATCTCATCATAGAAATCTGAATAAGCATCGATATATTTATCCACAGATTGGAATTCGAGATGCGGTTTTCCTGAGTCTATGACATATTTCCTGAGTTCAGGGTCTATTTTCGGAGCGCCGAAGATGATCCCATCTGAAAAATCGATCGCTCCTTTGATCATACTAACGTAGTTTGGCGTCTTATAGTGTTTGAGATCCTTTGCAGTGATGCCTTCCATTTTGATTTTATTGGCGAAATCCTTGTTCAGCATGTCAGGGAAGTCATCGTCATAAATCGAATAAATTACTTTGGTCTCGGTAAAAAGCGGATTATCCTTATAAGCCCGCTTGATATTCAGAGGCACAAGACTGGTCATCCAGCCGTGACAATGAACAACATCAGGCGCCCAGCCGAGTTTCTTTACCGTTTCCAACACACCTCTCGAATAAAAAATAGCACGTTCATCGTTATCCCTGAAGAATTTATTGTTCTTATCCGTGAACATGAATTTCCGCTGGAAATAATCTTCATTGTCAATAAAATAGATCTGCATGCGGGCTTGCTGGATGGAAGCTACTTTGATGATCAGCGGATGATCCGTATCGTCGATGATCAGATTCATCCCCGACAACCGGATCACTTCATGAAGCTGGTTCCTTCGTTCGTTGATGTTGCCATACCTTGGCATAAATGTCCGGATCTCTCTGCCTCTTTCCTGGATACCTTGCGGGAGGTGCCGCCCGATGTGCGCCATATGGCTTTCTTTTAAATAAGGCATGATCTCCTGAGCAACAAAAAGAACTTTTGTTTTTTCCATAGTCTCCTTTTCCGTTTTCCTGAATTTAATTGAGCCTGCAAAGATACTAAAAATTTTTTAATTAATATCCAAGCAAATATTGTAAAATTTTGATCTCTATTGAATAAACCCCCGTCAGAATCTTAGTTTACGGGATTGGTTTATCACTTTTTAACCTGCCGAACCAGCACACTGGTATTGGGTATTGGGTATTTGGTATTGGGTATTTCTTTGTGATCTTTGTAACTCCTTAGTGTCCTTTGTGGTTAAAAAATCCTCCATCCAGCATCCAGCATCCAGTATCCAGCATCCAGTATCCAGCTAAACTAACGTCCAATTAAAAAACAAATAACTCAATGGCAACCCCACCACAAGTAAAAGGACAAGAATAACAGAAAGATAGATCGACCTTGCCCCCTTCAACAGGAAAACAAACGGAAGCAACAACGCCTCCGATCTGTACGTACTCACCGGCCCCCCGAGCGACCAGGGAAAGACCAGAAACAAACTCAGAAATATAAAAGTCAGCAACCACAACTCATCCCTGTACATTCGTTGAACAAAAAATAAAACCGTCATCAGGATATATCCGGCAAGTACTAATAAAGACTGGTAAATACTAACATTTTTTATCGAAAAAAAAGAGGAATAGGGCAGGTGCTTAAGATAAAGCACAACATTGCTGACCGGGTTTATAAACTGATGACCATACTTGGCCTGGACCTTCAGAAAGGCAGTCCAGTCATTCACACTTAATTTAATAATCAGGAATGCCATGAAAACCCCCAATCCTCCCATAACTAACTGGATAAGTATAGGTTTTATCTTATTCTTAAACCTCTCCTCTTTGTTCAACAGAATAGCAATGGCAAAAACAAATGCCAGCACAAACCCTGAAGGATAAAAAAATGAAGCAAGAAAACAGAACAATCCGGTGATCCATGATTTTCGCCTCAGATTAAAATAAAATCCTGATAAGATGAAGAATATTTCAGCAGAAAGCGGAAAAACGGCATTGAAATAAACAAAGCTGAAACTCACCGCCGCCATCGAAATAAAAAGCAAGTTCCTCAGTGAAAACTGTTTCACCCCCGCGATCATCAGGATCAGGAATAAAGATAAGAGATAGAAGGATTTTGATATAACCACTGCCACCAACAGCTTATTCTTA
>CAZUYY010000151.1:0-6545 GCA_964624935.1 uncultured Prolixibacteraceae bacterium | reverse complement strand
AACCTGCCTGCCAAAGATTCACTTAACCCCTTTTGCAACATAAGCTGCGACGAGCCAAGCAGGATGATTTTTATTATAGTATTATCAAAGCTGTCTTTGTCCCATTGGATTTTCACGAGGTTACTCCAATCCGGAATTTTCTGAATTTCATCGATTACGAGTAATGCTTCCATTGATCCGGATGTATGGGACTTCAGACGGATTGTTTCCCATTGCTGTTGCAACCAAAGTGGTTGTGTAGCCTCATCTGCCGATGCATAATGCCAGGGAAAGGGATATTTTTTCAAAAGTTGGTTAACAAGGGTTGTTTTTCCGACCTGCCTGGGACCCATGATCACCTGGATGAACTTGCGTGGCAAACATAGTCTTTCTTGGATCTTTGAATAATATGGACGTTGAAACATGGCTAATTTTTCTGCAAATATAATAAATATCTCAATCAATTGAGTAAATTTACTCAACGTATTGAGTAAACAAGCCTTTACCTTCTAACCAAATGAAAATAAATTTACCAAAATGTAATACATTTTGAAAATATATTTGCCAAAATGCATATCTTTGCAATGAATGACAAGTGATATGATACAGACCAATTTGATTGAAGAATTGATAAACCTTGACCGGCTCTCTAAAGAACAGGCAGGTAAGTACCCTTTAAGGCGGTTTCTTTTTCCGCATTTGAAGTATCTGCTGACCGGAACCCGGCAAATGGTCGGCATTGCAGGATTGAGGGGAACAGGTAAAACGATCCTGCTTCGGCAGCTTGCCATTGAATTGGGTCAATCCTTTTACCTAAGTGCAGATACCTTGCCTGTGAGTACCGATCTTTTTGAACTGGCCTCACAGCTTGCGGATATATTCGGTATTAAATACCTGATGATAGATGAGATCCACGGATTGAAGGACTGGCAGGGACAACTCAAGAAAATCTACGATTTCCAGGAGATCCGTATAATTTTTACATCTTCATCGTCACTTGAACTGTCACAAGGGAGATTTGACCTTTCAAGGAGGTTGACTTTGCAACACCTTCCTCTTTTTTCATTCCGGGAGTATCTCTTATTCAAAAATAAAATCGATTTACCTGTCTTGACAATTGAAGAGATCATGACAGATCATAAAAAACTTTACCAGACAACCTATCCATTTGAACCGGAATTCAGAACCTGGTCAGTCTTAGGTGCACTACCTGCCTGTCTCGATTCTCCTTTGTCATCCATTATTGTTTCAACAGTGGATAAAGTAATTCAGAAAGATATGCTGACGGTGGGGAAACTATCCCAGCAAGACCTCCATTCCATACGGGCTGTCCTGTTGTTCATTGCAAGAGCGGGAATCGAAGGGTGCAGTTATTCTTCCATTTCCCGGAATACCGGGATTACAAAATATAAAGTCCAGCAATACATTGGGATGATGGAGTCGGCATCCCTGTTAAAAATAATTCTTCCTTATGGAGCCAATGTTCTTCCCGAGCCTAAAATCATGCTGGTACCGACATTAAGATCAAACCTTGCACAGGGTTCTGATGAGGACAGGCTGACTGGCGCTATCCGGGAAGAATTTTTTATCCATCATATTACCAGCGCCAATCTTAACGTCAACTATCTTAAAAGCCTTAGAGGACAAAAACTCCCTGACTATGTGCTATTCTTTCAGAACCGAAAACTAATTATTGAAATCGGCGGTGCCGGAAAAAGCGTCTCACAATTTAAAGGGATTGATGAAAGAGAAAAACTTATCCTGACCCAGCCAGGTTCAAAAACCGGGATTCCGCTGATACTATTCGGATTTCTTTGGTGAAGAGTTCAGATAGTTTTGCACTGCCTGACAAATTGGAGAAATATTGTAAAACTTTGTTATCAGATTCAATAATTTTCTGCATGTTTGCAAAAAACAAATTATGAATAATTGGTCAAAGCTATATAAACTGGCGGATCGCATCATGGCATTACAACCCTGGCGATATATGTATGAAGATGAAATTTCCGGTGTTCGTGATCCGATTACAGGTACGATCGGGTTTATCAGTGTGATGGGAACTCTGGGTGAACACTATTCGGTAACAGTTTACCTGGGCGAGCGGGCTTTAGGACAATATCTTGAACTTTCAGAGATTCAAGAACATGTCATGTATGAAATGTTGCTTGAAATCCCGATGTTGATGCTCTCCTTTGAGGAGATGGAATTCGTGGAGAAGGAGGATCGTGCAATTATGAAAGAGATCGGGATCACCTATTCCGGTAAAAAATTATGGCCTTTATTCCGCAGTTACAGGCCAGGGATGGTACCTTGGTTTCTTGAGGAGAAAGAAATGGAGAGCATGGTTTTCTACCTTGAACAATTTCTGGAGACAGCAATCGATCCAAAGACAGAAGATCGGGCGATAGAAATGGCTTTTGACCGGGATAATGTTTATCTTATAAGGGAATTAGAGGGAGACCCTAAAAACCAGGAATGGAAAACGACCTTGCAGAAAATAATCATTCCTGCAAAACAGGAGGTTTTATACACGATTGACCCCGGCATTCTTGCGAAAACAAAGAAAATCCCGGTCGGAAAAAATGTCTATGAAGTGGATTTTTTCCTGACTCCGGCCCAGATACGAGAGAAGAACAAACGCCCCTTCTTTACTTACATGTTGCTCGTAGTAGATCAGAAAAGTGAATTGATCATTTCTCATGAGATGATGAATCCTACAAAGGGAATTGAGAATATGCTTGCCACAATTCCTTCAATCCTTCTTAATTCCTTCAGTGAATCTGCATCACTTCCACGGGCTGTTCATTCCGGGTCATTGCGTCTGGCCGGTCTTTTATCACCATTATTCAGAAATCTTAACATACCACTTCATTATAAACCCCATCTGAAGAGCCTTGAGATTGCGAAAAGCGGCATCATGGATTATTTTATGAGAAAGTAGTAGACCTGAATAGTGAACTTATTGACTACATGACAAGCTTCACCAATAACAAGGAGTAGGATATACATGACCAAAAAGAATTGTCTGTCGGGTCAAATCTCCCATTCCGGAGAGCAGACCCACATCAAGGACAAATAACCTGAATGGTGACTGATACCGGTATGTTATAAATGGAAAAGCGACCTTCGATATACATCTCATTTATTGAGTTCGAATCGATCCAGATTCATTACTTTGTTCCATGCCGAGATAAAGTCATTTACAAATTTTTCCTCAGCATCTGCGCTTCCATAAACTTCGGCAAGGGCTCTTAATTCTGAATTTGAACCAAAAATCAGATCAACACGGGTTCCTGTCCATTTCGTCTCACCGGTTTTACGGTCATGTCCATCAAATATTTCTTTTGATTCAGAAACCGGTTCCCAAACGGTACCCATGTCCAACAGATTTACAAAGAAATCATTGGTAAGCACTCCGGGACGTTTGGTAAAAACACCATATTTCGAGTGATCAAAGTTTGTATCCAGGACACGCATACCCCCCAGGAGAACTGTCATCTCAGGGGTGGTTAATGTCAGCAATTGCGCCTTATCCACCAACAATTCTTCTGCAGAAACGGAATATCTGGCTGTTGCATAATTCCGAAAACCATCTGCTGCCGGCTCCAGCACTGCGAAAGATGTTATGTCAGTTTGCTCCTGTGAAGCATCCATTCTCCCAGGTATGAAAGGAACGGTCAAAACATGTCCTGCGTCTCTCGCAGCTTTTTCAACACCCGCACAACCAGCCAGGACCATAAGATCCGCTAATGAAACCTTTTTTCCGCCTGTTTGGGCCCCGTTGAATTCATTCTGAACACTTTCCAATGTTTTCAACACTTTAGACAGTTGCGCCGGATTGTTGACAGCCCAGTCCTTTTGCGGAGCAAGACGAATACGTGCACCGTTGGCTCCACCCCGTTTATCGGATCCGCGGAAAGTAGAAGCCGAAGCCCATGCAGTAGTTACCAGCTCTGATATATGCAAACCGGAACTTAAGATTTTAGCCTTTAAAACTGCAATATCTTTTTCATCAATTAACGGGTGATCCAAAGCAGGTATTGGATCTTGCCAAATCAGTTCTTCTGCAGGCACCTCAGAACCTAAATAGCGGGAACGTGGTCCCATATCCCTATGGGTCAGTTTAAACCAGGCCCGGGCAAAGGCATCTGCAAATTCATCCGGATTCTCCATGAAGCGCCGCGAAATCTTTTCGTAAGCGGGGTCGAACCTCAGGGAAAGATCGGTGGTCAGCATCTTCGGCGAATGACGCTTCGATTTGTCGTGGGCATCAGGAACCGTATCTGCGCCAACTCCATGTTTCGGCCGCCATTGCTGTGCCCCGGCCGGACTCTTCTCGAGTTCCCATTCATAGCCGAAAAGATTCCAGAAGAAATTGTTGCTCCACTTCGTTGGGGTGGTGGTCCAGGTAACTTCCAGACCACTGGAGATTGTGTCGCCTCCTTTTCCTTTGCCAAACTTGCTTTTCCAACCAAGGCCTTGCTCTTCGATGCCGGCAGCTTCAGGTTCAGGCCCCACAAGTCCCGCATCACCAGCTCCGTGTGTTTTACCAAAAGTGTGCCCGCCGGCAATGAGCGCAACGGTCTCTTCGTCATTCATGGCCATCCGGGCAAACGTTTCCCGGATATCTTTCGCCGCTGCAATCGGGTCAGGGTTTCCGTTCGGCCCTTCCGGATTCACATAGATCAAACCCATCTGCACCGCTGCAAGAGGATTGTCAAGATCGTGTTCCCCGGTGTAGCGTTTGTCACCTTCTAACCACTTTGTTTCGGAACCCCAGTAGACATCATCTTCAGACTCCCATACATCTTCACGCCCACCTGCAAAACCAAAGGTTTTGAATCCCATTGATTCCAACGCTACATTACCGGTAAGGATCATAAGGTCTGCCCAGGAGATTTTCCGGCCATACTTTTGCTTGATCGGCCAAAGCAGCCTGCGGGCCTTATCAAGATTCACATTATCCGGCCAACTGTTCAGGGGTGCAAAGCGTTGTTGTCCACTTCCCGCGCCACCACGACCATCACCTGTGCGATAGGTACCGGCACTGTGCCATGCCATCCGGATGAATAACGGGCCGTAATGTCCAAAGTCTGCGGGCCACCAATCCTGGGAATCGGTCATCAGTCTGTGAAGGTCTTTCTTTACAGCCACTAAATCAAGGCTCTTGAATTCTTCAGCGTAGTTAAAATCCTTACCCATCGGGTTTGACGAAGGAGCGTGTTGCCGCAGAATATTCAATTTTAACTGATTTGGCCACCAGTCACGGTTTTTGGTTCCGCTTCCTCCTACATTTTGTTTAGCCCCTGTAACCGGGCATTGGCTGTTTTTTGTATTGTTTTCCATTTTTTTAAGTTTTTGTTTCGTTGAATTTTTTGTTTTCCGGCTATTCTTTAACTTTTCTGAACTTGCCGATGATTTGAAGCTTTATTTCTTTAATTTCAAATTCAGGGATTTTATGGGTTTTAAAATAATCCAAAAGGATTGCGTTCAGTCCCTCATCAAAGTAATCTTCGATGCGGTCGGATTCCGCACTGTATAAATGATGATGATTCTCAAGAATGGCATCGTACCTCATGATATCCCTGTCCGTCTTGACTTTTTTAAGCAGACCTTTGTTGACCAGTACTTCAAGAATCTTGTATACTGTACCGGTTGCTATGTTTGGATGGTGTTCCTGGATAAAATCGATAATGTTCTCTGCCGTCGGATGGTTATTTAGTTTGATAACTGCTTCGAGGATTGCAACTCTTTGCGGAGTCACTCTCAGTCCTTTGCTTGTCAACCCGGTTCTGATTTCTTCCACCTTCATTGCTTGTTAATTATTAGAAGAGAATAATTCTCATAAAGGAATAAACAAAGATAAGGTTATAATTTCAAATTTTGCATGTTAAGTTTTTACAATGTCGTGTAACGGAAGATTTGTATTGTTGTAACATTACAGAAATAGAATCTGGTACGGGTTGTGAAAAATGATTTTTGTTCTGTTCAAGATCATTATGTAGGGGCATCACATGTGATGCCCCTACTTGCCGATGCAAAACCTCGAGAAAATGTTCCCGAGGATTTCTTCACTTGTGATATCGCCGGTGATCTCTCCGAGATGATGCAGGGCTTTCCTGATATCCACTGTCAGAAGGTCAGGAGAGAGGCCGGAGTGTAATCCATCATGAACTGCCTGGATAGATGTTAGAGCATTTTGGAGGGCTTCAAAATGACGGGTATTCGATACAACAGGACTGCCGCTCAGGTTTTCGGCTTTGACGGATTTCAACAGTCTCTCAGCTATCAGATGGATATTCTCTTTTCGCTTTGCAGAAACGAAGATGGTCTCCAGTTCGACAAAGTCCTTGAATCCTGATGGAAGCCTTTTCAGTTTATCTGCCTTGTTGCCAATGAGGATCAGCTTCTTAGAATTATCGCTTATCTCCTTAAACTCAGATAATGCCAGCATCAAATCTTCAAATGAATCTACAGTGGCATCAAATACATAAAGGATGACAGAGGCCTGATGAATTTTCTCCCAGGTACGTTCAATACCCATACTTTCGATTCGGTCAACGGAA
>CAZUYY010000150.1:3973-6557 GCA_964624935.1 uncultured Prolixibacteraceae bacterium | reverse complement strand
ATTATTCCCTTGAACTGTTTTAGAAACCGCAGATCATTTTCAAAGAATAATCGTAGATCTTTGATCTGGTATTTCAGCATGGCGACACGTTCGATACCCATTCCGAAGGCGAAACCAGTATAGATTTCATTGTCGATTTTACAATTTGCGAGGACGGCGGGATCAACCATGCCGCAACCAAGGATTTCCACCCAGCCGGTATATTTACAGATATTGCATCCTTTTCCACCGCAGATATTGCAGGAAATATCCATCTCTCCCGAAGGTTCGGTGAAAGGGAAATAGGAAGGACGCAAGCGGATCTGTGTATTTTCCCCGAACATCTCTTTTGCAAAATACATGAGGGTTTGCTTGAGATCCCGGAATGAAACATCTTTATCCACGTATAATCCTTCCACCTGGTGGAAAATGCAATGAGCCCGTGCAGAGATAACTTCATTGCGGAACACCCTGCCTGGGAAAATGCTGCGGATCGGAGGCTGATTCTTCTCCATCATCCGGATCTGCACAGAAGAAGTGTGTGTACGCAATGCAATATCAGGATCCTTTTCAATGAAGAAAGTATCCTGCATGTCCCGTGCGGGATGCTCTTCGGGGAAATTCAGCGCAGTAAAGTTGTGCCAGTCATCTTCGATCTCCCTGTCTTCGGTAACGGTATATCCGATGCGGGAAAATATTTCAATGATCTGATTCCGGACAATCGATAAAGGATGCCTTGAGCCGGGTTCCATATAGTTGACCGGACGGGTGAGGTCGAGATCTGATGTAGGGGCCTCTTTATGGGATTCAAATTTCAGGATACAGGCCTCAATCTTTTCCTGGATGGCCAGTTTCAGGTCATTAAGGATCTTACCTGTTTCCTTCTTTTGTGCCGGAGGGATGGTCTTGAATTCTTCAAACAGCCCTGCAAGAATCCCTTTGCGGCCCTGGTAATGAATCCGGAAATGTTCAAGATCCTCCGGAGTATTTACCGGAGAATCCTGAACTTCAAGAAAGAGGCTTTTAATGTTTTCTAACACTGAATGCAAGGTATTAGGTGTTGGGTATTAGAAAAGATAGTCCGGTGCATCTGTCTTTCCAATTGACTCAACTCCCCTCCCTCTTGGGGGAGGGGTCGGGGGTGGGGTAAAGAAAGACTTTATTCAATAATCTTTACCGTCATCTTGATGTCCTTAAGCGGGCGGTCGCTTTGATCTTTTGGTGCAGAAGCGATTTTATCGATTACGTCCAACCCGTCTGTTATTTTACCGAAAACCGTATAATTCATGTCAAGGAAATGTGTACCTTTTTCTGGCTGAACGATATAAAATTGTGAACCGGAGGATGCTTTCGTGGGGTTCTCGGTGCGGGCAGCGGCAAGGGCGCCTCTGTCATGTTTCAGGTCTGGGTTGAATTCGGCGGGAATAGTGTATCCTGGATCGCCCATTCCAAGTTTTTGACCGGGCTTGGCGGTCTTTGACAGAGGATCACCGCCCTGGATCATGAATCCCATGATCACCCTGTGAAAGAGCAATCCATCGTAAAATCCCGATTTTGCCAGTTTCACGAAGTTGTCGCGGTGTTTTGGGGTTTCATTGTAAAGAACACCTTTCATGTCTCCAAAGTCGGTATGGATCACAAATTTTACCTGTTTCTGGGCGGCTCCTGCCCCCTGGGCATTGCTTGATACATTCATCATAAGAAGTAGAATAAGGGAAAGAAATGCAATTTTTTTCATGGTTTAAAGATTTGGTTGTTATATAGCGGCAAAAATAAGGAAAATTATTTACCAGGGTCAGCGGGAGGGATTGTTTTTCTGCTTTTCGATGAAGCATTTTCTGCAGAGGGGCTCGTAAGCATCCTTTTCCCCAAGCATGATCTGCTGTTCATTTTTCACAATACGGTAGGAGTAATGCGCAAGGTCGCCGCAATTCATGCAGATGGCATGCAGCTTTGTGACATATTCGGCGCTGGCCATAAGGGAGGGCATGGGGCCGAAAGGAACTCCCATATAATCCAGGTCAAGGCCGGCAACCAATACCCGGACGCCATTGTTGGCCATGGTATTGCAAACAAATGTGATCTCTGAATCAAAGAACTGGGCTTCATCGATACCCACAACATTCACATCATTGATCATAAGCAATATCTGGGAAGCGCTCTGGACAGGCGTGGACTGAATGGCATGTGCATCGTGAGTCACAATCTGCACTTCGCTGTACCGTTCATCGAGGGCAGGTTTGAAGATCTCTGCTTTTTGCTTTGCAATCTTTGCCCGGTTGAGGCGGCGGATCAGTTCTTCAGTCTTGCCTGAAAACATCGGTCCGCAGATCACTTCGATCCAGCCGGCACGTGTGGGAATGTTTTTTTCAATAAGCATGGATACCCGGAAAAAGTTATTTATCTTTATGGCTCAATTCATCACAAAAGTAAGAAAATTCAGATTTGCCGGTCCCATTATGAATCATTTGAACAAAACCATCATCAGAGAAGAGATCCAATGGCTGCTGGAAGCCATTACGGAGCAATTTGAGGCAATCAATGCCTATGAAGACAAGATCCCGCAGATTGAGTTTGATATTATCATGGAAAATATCCGGAAACT
>CAZUYY010000150.1:0-3873 GCA_964624935.1 uncultured Prolixibacteraceae bacterium | reverse complement strand
ACCCGAAACCGATCTTTTCTCTACGGTCAGTAATGAATTTTCTGAGAAGCTGAAAGAAACACGGGAGAAAACCTATGCCTCAGAGCGGGTCTCGTCACAACGAAAAGAACTTAAAGCCACTATCTCCATCAATGAAAAATTTTTGTTTATTAATGAGCTGTTTGAAGGGAACCTCAGGGAGTACAACATTACCATCGAAACATTGAATGGATTTGCAGAACTCAGGCAGGCGCTTGATTACCTGGACCTGCTCAGGGTGAAAAACCTGTGGGAGAGCGAGTCAGCGGCGTTGAGACGGCTGAAAGAATTGGTGGAACAGAAGTTTTGAGCCTATTCAACGATACTGTTATCTCCCCTCCCTCTTGGGGGAGGGGCCGGGGGTGGGGTTTTGATGATTAACGAGGGGCCGGGGGTGGGGTTCTTTGCGTTAAAAAAGACGTTTCAGAGTGGCTCAATATTATCAATTAACTCCAGTACCGGATCGATTTCATCCAGGGTCATCAGCAATAATCGATGTTTTTTAAAATCAGGCACCCCTCTGAAATAGCCACTGTAGAATTTCCGCATTTCGAGGATTGTTCTTTTTTCACCTTTGTACTCAACCGATCGCTGAATGTGAATCTTTAAAACTTCCAGTCGTTCCTCGAGAGTAGGGGGAGGGATCAGTTCGCCTTTCTCAAGGTATGCCTTGCATTCGCGGAATATCCAGGGATTTCCGACGGCTGCCCGGCCAATCATCAATCCATCGACACCATAACGGTCTTTCATCTCTTTTGCAACGATGGCGCTCGTGATATCACCATTTCCGAAGACGGGGATATGAATGCGTGAATGCTCTTTTACTTTGCCGATCAGTGTCCAGTCGGCCTGACCCCCGTAGAGCTGCGCACGTGTACGGCCATGGATACTGATGGCAAGGATACCGGCATCCTGCAGTCCTTCGGCAATTTCCATGATATTACGGTTTGCATAATCCCATCCCAGCCGCGTCTTGGCTGTTACCGGGATCTTTACTGCCTGCACCACTGCTCTGGTCATGGCTGTCATCTTCGGAAGATCATTCAGCAGGGCGGCTCCTCCTCCTTTCACCACCACCTTCTTTACCGGGCAGCCGAAGTTCAGGTCTATGAAATCGGGTTGAAAGGTCTCGGCAATAATGGCTGCTTTCCTCATGCTTTCCACCGAATCACCAAAGATCTGAATGCCGATGGGACGTTCATCTTCTCCGAATTTCATTTTAATAGTACTCCTCTCGGCTTCGCGGATCAATGCTTCTGAAGAAACGAATTCGGTAATGAGCAGATCAGCGCCGGATTCCTTGCAGAGAGACCTGAACGGCATATCCGTGACGTCTTCCATGGGCGCCATGATCAAAGGACACTCCCCAAATTCTATGTTACCGATCTTTACCAAAAAGCAGTACTTTTGCGACAAAAGTAATGAATCCGGAGGTTCCGATGAAAAAGGCATGGCTGTCATATCTCACTCCATTTACAAAGATCATCTTCGTGCTAATGCTGATCATCATAGGCCTCATCGTAGCTGTGATGGGAGGGTTATTTCTTACCATGATGCAGTACCATACGGATATGACTAAAGCCGTCCTGCTTCTTTCCGATGTCAATGATCCTTCAACCCTTCCGCTCCTGAAAGAATTACAGATCCTCCAGTCAGTATTCCTTTTCATCATTCCTGCATTCATCGCAGGAGCTCTTTTTGAGCGGAGCTCTGCAGGATATTTCGGGATGAACAAAATTCCGTCAGGCATGATCCTTCTTCTGATCCTGCTTATAATGATGGTCAGCCTTCCGCTGATCAACGGCCTGGTTTCATTGAATGAGATGATGAAACTGCCGGCTGCATTAGGAGGGGTGGAAAAATGGATGAAAGAGTCGGAGGACCAGGCGGCACAGGTCACGGAAAAGTTCCTCGATGTTCATTCCATCGGCGGATTTGGAGTCAATATGCTGATGATCGCCATCATTCCTGCCATCGGGGAAGAGATGATGTTCCGGGGATTGTTTCAGCGCCTGCTGGGAGAATGGTTCAAAAACATTCATGTTTCCATTTTAGTCACTGCATTCCTTTTCGGCGCTATCCATCTTCAGTTCTATGGCATGCTCCCAAGGATGATGCTCGGAGTGATGTTCGGCTATCTTTACCTGTGGACAGGCACGCTCTGGGCTCCCGTCTTTGCACATTTTATCAATAACGGCTCGGCAGTCCTTATTTCCTGGCTTTCAAATACAGGAGCAATTCATGCCGATTATGAAAAGTTTGGTTCGACAGATAATGTATTCCTGATCACAGGAAGCGTGATTTTTACGGGAGCATTGCTATATGGCATTTTCATCATTAACAAAAGGAAAAGCCAAAATATAAATTAATTTACCATCTAAACTCCCCTCCCTCTTGGGGGAGGGGCCGGGGGTAGGGTTACTCCCCTCCCTCTTGGGGGAGGGGCCGGGGGTGGGGTTCTTTAAGAGTTTCATGAAGACACTGAAATACATTGCAGGAATAATTGTTGGACTGATCATCATTTTCTTTTTATTCCGGAATATGCTGTTCTCGTTTTACCTGCATCGCAAGATTGACAGATTTAACAAAGTATATCATGCCTGCCTGAAGGTTGAAAAAGCAAAGATCAGCTATGTCAGCACTGTGATGTTCACGGGCATCAGCCTGAAACCGGAAAACGGCGATACGCTCCTTTTAATAGATACGGCGGCTGCTTCTTTAAATCTCTGGAAAATAGTTACCGGTCATGTCGTAATCCGGAACGTGGTATTGGGTAAGACATGTCTCAGCATAATACAGCATGACACACTGAACAACGTCCGGTTTTTATTAAGCGGGAGAAATCGGAAAAGCAATGTTGATTCGCTAAAAACACGAGACTATGCCGCAACGTTATCCCATATGGTCTCTGCTGTTTTTGAGAAGATACCTGCGACCCTGAAGATAACCGATCTTACGGTCTCTCATCAGAAAGACGTACACAAGGTCTCTTTTCATGTCGATCATTTTACAGCAGACCATAATGCCTTTCATACGTTGGTGGGTGTGACGGAAGGGGATACTGTTAAGAACTGGATCATCGCGGGAAGCCTTGACAAAAAGAATCACAGCGCCGGCTTCCGCCTTTATTCTTCAGATCATGAAAAGCTGGCCGTTCCATTCATTGGTTACAATTACAAGGCAGCCGTTGCATTCGATACCCTGAGGTTCAGGCTATGGCAGGAAGACAAGGGGGATGATCTTTTCCATTACCGTGGAATCACCAGTTTCGAAGGGCTGGTCATTCAACAGGAGAAGATATCCGCGAATAAGGTTACATTTGACCGTCTCGGATTGGAATACGCAGTCAACGTGGGACCCGATTATTTTGAAATAGACAGTTCCACACAGGTATTTTTTAACCGTCTGAGCTTTCACCCTTATTTCCGCTACCGTCCAAAGCCAACAAAGCAGATCACTTTTTCCATCATGAAACCCGGTTTCCCGGCAGAAGAGCTTTTCTCCTCCCTGCCTGCCGGACTGTTTTCGACATTAAAGGGGATAAGGGTGAAGGGAGACCTTGCCTTCCTCCTTAATTTCCATGTCGACCTTTCCCTTCCCGATTCCCTGCAATTCAGATCAGAACTGAAACAAAACCGGTTCAGCGTTCTTTCTTATGGCGATGCCGATCTCACGCGGCTGAATGAATCTTTTGAATATACAGTCTATGAAAAAGGCCAGCCTGACCAGACCTTTATCGTAGGTCCGGAGAACCCGCAATTCAGACCGTTAAGCAGGATCTCTCCCTTCCTCCAAATATCGGTACTGAATTCAGAGGATGCCGGCTTTTACCTGCACCGGGGATTCATTCCGGAT
>CAZUYY010000149.1:0-6561 GCA_964624935.1 uncultured Prolixibacteraceae bacterium | reverse complement strand
CTTGCTGCAGCAGCACGGGCTTGTGCTACCGAATCAGGGATGTCTTTAGGACCCTGGCAGGTACCGACAATATATACACCGCCTGTCGTCGTCGCAACAGGATCGAGTTTCGGGTGCTTTTCAATAAAGAACTGATTTCCGCAAAGGCTCACCCCGATCTCATGAACAACCTGCTTCACATCATCATGGGCTTCCATATTTACCATCAGAACAACCATATCAACCCCCACTTCGATGTTTTCACCGGAAAGTTTTTCCTCCATCTCGATAAGCATGTTGCAGTCGTCGGTCCTTTCAGCTTGTTTTATGACCGGGAGCGTCTCCTGTTGATCGAACATAAGGAAGATGATCTGACGGTGGGTTGATTCGGCATAAAATTCCTCACAGCCTTTTCCATAGGCACGCATGTCAGCATAGATATCGAAAATATTGCAATCGGGAAGCCCGGCTCTGATCTGGTTGACAAATTTAAGGGCAACCATACAACAGGTGCGGGAGCAATATTCATGGTACACCTTGCTGCGGCTGCCCACACAGTGGATGATGGCGATATTTCTTGGCTCTTTCCCGTACTTCGTAAGTACCTTACCGGCCGCCAGCATTTCTTCAAATTCCATGGAAGTTACCACATCCGGAAACTTTCCATATCCATATTCCTTGATTTTGGAAGGATCGAAAGGCTTAAGTCCGGTAGCGGCAATAATATTTCCGAATTTCAGCTCCAGGGGTTCCGGTTGACCGTTCACAACAAGGGCCTTGAAATTACCGATATACCCGCTGACGTTTTTGATAACCGATTGTTTGAAGACTTCAATGTTCGGATGATTCTCTACCCGCTGGATAATGGGACGGATCATCTGTTTTGCACTGGAGAGATGAGGAAACGTGAGATCAAACGTCGCAACATGTCCTCCCAGACGATCAGCTTTTTCTACAATATATACCTGTTTTCCTGCATTGGCAATTTCAAGAGCAGCTACCATCCCTGAGATCCCGCCTCCGATGACAAGGGTTGCAGGATCAACATTCACCGACCGTTTTTGCAACGGTTCATGGAAACGTACGCGGTGGATGGCTGCAATGACCAGGTCAATAGCTTTTTTTGTGGCCTCCGAACGGTCGGTATGCACCCAGGAATCCTGTTCGCGTATGTTCGCCATTTCAAACAGGTAGGGATTGATCCCTGCCTTTTCAACGGCATTGCGGAAGGTCAGTTCATGGATTCTGGGTGAACAAGCTGCCACGATCACCCGGTTCAGGTGATGCCCGTGGATATCTTTGATGATTAGATCCTGTCCCGGATCAGAACACATGTACTTGTAATTCTTTGCGAGGACGACATTGGGTAAGTTGCCCACTTCCGCGGCAACAGCCTCAACATCCACCATTTTTGAGATGTTGGTGCCGCACCAGCAAATATAGACGCCTATTCTTGGTTCTTCCATGGCATTGTTTTTACAGCAAAAGGATGAAAATTATCTTGGAACCGCATATTTTTTTAATTGTGCGAAATAGATTGCAAAAGGCCTGTAAGCAAGATGAGACCATTTCGAAAAAGGAACTTCGATCAGGATCATAGGCACCAGCACAGACATGTGAGCTATATAACAGATATACGTTGCCAGCGGCATCCCGGTGATCCTGAAAATATGGATCAGGATACCTGTTGTGACGGTAAGTGTGAGCATGATCACAAAAAGCCAGTCGCTCACATGCGAGAACTGGAATTTAATATCTTTCTTCGACAACCTTCCGACAATAGCTACTCCAAGGCCGAAAAGCAACCCAATCGTCGCGTAATACCCCAGCAGACGCTGGGGATCCCAGATGGGATATATCTTCTCTGTCTGGAACCAGGGCAGGTAAACCACGATCACGATGAACATGATGGTATATCCCGACATTAAGAACCAGTGCGAAAGCCAGTAGTTCTTGTCATCGCATTTGGAGAATTTAGGCTGAACTGCAAAATTGAAGATCAGAAGCCAGAACTCCCGGATGTGAACCCATAAGCTGACTTTTGTCTTGCTTTTTTTCCAGATGATCTTGTAATACATCCGCAGGATGTTTGAGATCAGGAGTGAAGCAACCACGGCTGCCATGATCCAGTCAAAGGTCTCAACAACATGGATAGGGGCAAAGGAATTTACTTTCACTCCGCCCTGAGCCGTAAGTTCTTTGGTAAAATGATATCCCATGGAAGGAAGGATAACCAGGAACGAGATGACGACAAATGCTGCAAATAGAAGGATGAATCCCAGTTCCCACAATTCTGATGTGTAGAATTTTTTAGAAAGGCCTGTCCAGTCGTATTTTGAGGTCAGGTACCTTCGCAGTGACATCATCAGCTCTGCCGGGTTGGCATCGCGCGGACACTCTTTGGAACAATCTCCGCAATAGTAGCATAACCAGGGCTCCACGCTGGATTCAAGCTGGTCTTTGAGACCCATCTGCATCATGCGGATCTTCTTCCGCGGAAACAGGAAACCCTCTTCAGAGAGTGGGCAGGTGGCAGTGCAGGTGCCGCAATGGTAACAGGCATTCCAGTCGCCGATCCCGTATTGGATCAGTGTGTGGCGTAATTCTGGCTGAAGACGGACAGGCATATTTTACCTCCTTTTATTGAATAAGAGTAAGCTCATGAATTCTGTTTTCAATCATTTCCGGTTTGAGACTATCGGTACCGCCATTCACTTTGCCTTTCAGGATACTTTGAATGACTCTTGCAGCGGCAGCAGAGCCCTGGGCCACAGTATCAGGAATGTCTTTCGGCCCCTGGCATGTTCCCGCCACCATAATGCCTCCTTTTATCGTTCCCGTAGGATTTGTGTTGTAGTTTGATTCTTCCATCCATCCTCCTTCACTCATCGGAATCCCCAGGATATTGCAAAGTCTTACAGTGTCTTCTGAAGGCTCCAGCCCTACGGAAAGGATAACCATATCAACCGGATTTTCTATGATCTTCGAAAGAATAATATCTTCTCCCCTGATTTGCAGCTTCCCATTCTTCTCTTCCACCTTTGCCGTTTTGCCCCGGATGATCGATACCCCTTCCTCTTTGATACGTTCGTAAAACTCTTCATAGCCTTTGCCAAACGCACGCATATCGATGAAATACTCGTAAACCTGGGCCTCCGGCAATTTGTCGAGGATCAGGTGTGCAAATTTCAGAGAGTACATGCAGCAAACACGGGAACAGTACTTGTTATAATTCTTGTCACGGCTGCCTATACAATGAATAATGGCAAGACTTTCAGGCTTCCCCGACTCGGGGCTGAATATCCAGTTCCCCTTCTTGTCCTGTGAACGGAACGTAATATTTCCGCCGGTCGGACCCGAAGCATTCAGCAACCTTTCAAACTCCAGCGAAGTGAGGACATTTGGGAAGACCCCATAACCGAACTGAGGCATCCGTTTGGCATCAAATACCTTGTATCCCGTGGCAACAATGATATTGCCCACTTCCAATGTCACCTCCTGGTCCTGTTCATCGAGATTTATGCAGTCGGGCACCGGGCAAGCCTTGGTACAGGCCTTGCATTTGCCATTTTTAATATAAATGCAGGATTCGGCATCGATCAGGTACTTGTTGGGAACTGCCTGGGGAAATGGAATATAGATCGCTTTACGCATAGTCGTTCCTGCATCAAACTCGCTGGGAGCCTGGGCAGGGCATTTCTCGGCACATGTGCCGCAACCGATGCAGGTAGAAACATTGACCCTCCTTGCCTTTTTAAGGATCGTTACAGAGTATTTCCCGGGAACTCCTTTCACATCCTTGACTTCGCAATAGGTCATCAGCCGGATGTTCGGATTCTGGTTTACTTCCACCATTTTGGGAGTCAGGATGCAGGCAGCACAATCAAGGGTAGGGAAGGTCTTATCGAATGTAGCCATTTTCCCGCCGATCGTCCCGCTTTTTTCAACAAGGTAAACTGGGTTGTTGCTGTACGCTATTTCCAGTGCTGCCTGGATACCTGCAATCCCGCCGCCAATCACTAAAGTTGCTTGTTCTACAGGAAATTCCTCTGGCAGGACAGCAATTTCATAGGGGACATTATATAAAGAAGCAGCAAGTAAAGCTTTTGCGCGGGGAATATCGGCTGCTTTCCTAATCCCCTGTTCTGCAAAGCTTGCCAGGATTATGTTTTCCGGATCTTTTCCCGCAAGGGAGAAGATCTTTGCGAACAAGGTCTTGATCGTTCCCGGTACACGCCCTGCTATGACCACCCTGTCAATCTGGTGCATTTCAAGCCTGGCCAGCAGGTTTTCTTCATTCCATAAAAAGTCATCATACTTCCAGACCTGCTTTACAAACGGAAATTTCAGAACATAGCCGGCCAGTTCAATGTAATCTATAGGATCAGGTACAACACCCTTCGGATTATAAAAGCAGACGGCTGTCGGTTGCATTTTTTCCATACCATTGTTAATTAATTCACAGCTAAAGTAAATAGAACCAACAGCCCAAAAAATGACATTTGTCAGTATTTGAGAAAAAATGAAAAATATTTTGCTTTTATTGAAAAGAAGAGGGGAGACCCCACCCCCGGCCCCTCCCCCAAGAGGGAGGGGAGGTGAAAGGGGACTTTTTGTGTCTTAACCCGACATAGTGGCAATTGCTTTCAGTCCGTCCGGGTCAAGGAGGAAGATCTTTCTCCCTTTGATGGCAATATATTCTTCATCCTTGAATTCAGACAGAAGGCGTATCACGGTTTCCACGGCTGTACCAATGATGTTGGCGAGGTCCATCCGGGTCAGGTTCAGGTATTCTTTTACAGCGTTTTCCGGTTCCGGGTAAAAGGAATTAAAAAGGAACAGGAGGGTCTCTGCGAGTCTTTCCCTTACAGGTTTATAGGCCAGGGAGATCATCCTCAGCTCAGCCTCTTCGAGCAGCTTGCTGAGCATCAGGATCAATGAACGCGTGAATTCAGGATATTTGATCATCAACTGGAAGAAATCCATCTTCGAAATAAAGCAAACGATAGAGTCTTCCAGCGCAGAGGCCGACACGGAATGGTTATTCCCGCTGAGCAGCGCTTTCAGTCCTAAAAATTCTCCCGGAAGCACGACGCGGGTGATATGTTCTCTCCCTTCCTGTGTGTTCTTGAACACCTTGATCTTGCCCTCCCGGATACAAAATACCCCCAGCGACTTATGTCCTTCTTCATAAATAAGCTGACCTTTTTTATAGATCAGGGTACTTTTCTGTTCATTAAGGTACTGAAGGTCGGCCTTGTCGAGGGCATGAAAATAGTCAAGGAAGCCTGATTTGCACTCTTCACACAGTATATCCCTGGCTTTTTTCATAATGACCGGTTTGCAGGTTAAAATTCCGGACTAAATTTACAATTATTCTTAGATATGAATAATAATATGTAATTTTATTCATGATATCTGAGTCCCATCGGAAAAATCATATAAAAATTTCACCGCAAAGACGCCAAGACGCAAAAAGTTCAATTTTAACTCCCCTCCCTCTTGGGGGAGGGGCCGGGGGTGGGGTTCTTTGCGGTAAAAAAATAAGACTATTCAGAGTGTGCTCAATTTTGAAGTGTAAGATATAAAAAAAGTGGAGAAAGCCTGTCATATTACTATTACCGGCCTCGTACAGGGAGTGGGTTTCCGGCCATTCGTGTACCGGATTGCAGTAAAGTACAACCTGTCGGGCTGGGTTAAAAATACGAATGAGAATGTAGAGATCTTTATCCAGGGCACCGAACGCCAACTGGAGGATTTCATGTATGAACTGAAATCTGATCCCCCGCCGGCATCCCATGTCGAAAAGATCATCCCGGTTTATACAGAACCCACAGACTTGCAGGGATTCCGGATTAGATCAAGCGAAAACAGGTCCGGTAAGATCACCGAGGTCAGTCCCGATATTGCAGTGTGCGATGACTGCCTTGAGGATATGCGCCGACAGCCAAACCGGATTGACTATCCTTTTGTCAATTGCACCAACTGCGGCCCGCGGTTTACCATTATCAGCGATTTGCCTTATGACAGGAAGAATACAAGCATGAAGAAGTTCCCTATGTGCGATTCCTGCCGGAGGGAATATGAAGATGTGACCGATCGCCGGTTTCATGCACAGCCGGTGGCGTGCTCTGATTGCGGCCCGCATTACACGCTGTTTACAGAAAGCGGCAGCATAGAGGGAATGGAAAAGATCATTTCATTTACGTCAGGTGTCATCCTGAAAGGAGGGATCATGGCGATAAAGGGGCTGGGAGGATATCACCTTGCCTGTGATGCCACGAACGAGGAGGCAGTACTGAAATTAAGAGTGCTGAAGAACCGCGAGGGCAAGCCGCTGGCGGTGATGTTTCGTGATCTGCCGACGCTCCGTCAATATGCCGAAGTCAGTAAAACAGAAGAACTCTGCCTTTTATCCCGGAGAAGGCCGATTGTCTTGTTGCAGTCCGGACGACAGAAGATGCCGGCTCCGGGAATCAGTGTCGGGTTAAATACCATCGGAGCCATGTTGCCTTACCTGCCTTTTCATTATCTTCTTTTCGATGAATTGCCCGTTCCTGCCATCGTCCTTACCAGCGGAAA